>CAYSXM010000123.1:0-9035 GCA_964434905.1 uncultured Pirellulales bacterium
CTGGGCGGAGATCCGCTGCCGGGAACGCCTAAGAAATTGAAGATTCAATATCGGATCAATGACAAACCCGGCGAGGCCACCTTCGCGGAAGACACCATGATCTTCCTGCCGTTGCCGAAGTAATCGTTCGGACATCGGGCAATGGCCCGGGCCTGGCCCTCGTTGGACGAATGCCACCGTGGAATGTTTTCAACCTCGCCAGGTGCGGCGCACAACTCCGCGCGGCTCGCAAAACAACGACCTGCGTCGCTATTTTGCCATCGCACCCAGGCGATGACTCAGCCGCGTCGCATACTTCAATGGCTGCCCAGGGGCATGTGGGGGGACATGGTTTCAGGCATTGATTTTCTGGACCCCGGGGCGGGCAAATCAAATATCGTGGCAGGCCATGCCTTGGCGACCGGCGAGGTGCAGCCGTGGCCACCTGGGACGGCTGCGGCGGCGACCTCGAGCCTTGGCGGAGCACCTGGGCGAACAGCCGCGGATCGCAAGGCTCGGGCTATCGCCTGGCTGGGGCGCCGGCTACGATAGGGCCTTGTCTGCAGGCTAGGCGGACGGGGTCGTTTCCCGCGAGTCCGTCGGGCATTCTGCTTGGTCGTGTCCCGGTCTACTTTTTCCGCCCTGCCGCGTGGATGCTTCCACTCCTTTGCCGGCCACCATCCCGCCCGTCCAGGCGCACGGACCCACGTGGACGTCGCAAGCGGCGGCGTTGTTCTTGGCGGGTTTGGCGCGATTGCTCAGCGGTGCCAGCGTGCGTTGGATCGGTTGCGAACCGGATACCTGCCAACGCATCTATTTCGCCAACCACACCAGCCACCTCGATGCGTTGGTGCTTTGGTCGAGCCTGCCTCGAGGCGTGCGTCAGTTGACCCGCCCGGTGGCCGCCAAAGACTATTGGGAAAAAGGCCCGGTGCGGCGTTACATTTCACGGAATGTGTTCAATGCGTTGCTGATTGACCGCAATGAGGTCACGGTTCGCAACAACCCGGTGCGCATGCTGCTCGACGCCATCGGTAACTCGCTGTCGCTGATCATTTTTCCCGAGGGCGGTCGCAACACGGGCGATCAGATGCAGGAATTCAAGAGCGGCATTTACTACCTATCGAAGAAGCGCCCCGACCTGGAACTGGTTCCGGTTTACATCGAGAACCTGAACCGGGTGTTGCCACGAGGCGAGTTCTTGCCTGTGCCGCTGGTAAGCCTGATCACGTTTGGGTCGCCCATTTGGCTAGAGGAAGGCGAGTCGAAGGCCGACTTCCTACGGCGCGCTCGCGAAGCCGTGCGGAGCCTGAAAGACCGATGACGCTATCGATCGACTTTACGCCCGGGCTAGCGTTGGTGAGCGTGGTGCTGTTTGTATTGGGTGCCGGCACCGGCGTGGTGCAGTACCTGAAGTCGCGGCGCCGCGACCTGAACCCGGCCGTGCTGCGCACGCTGAGCCTGCGCATCCGTGCGTATTGGCTGCTGACATCGATCACGGCAGCGGGCTTTCTTCTGCCCCACTGGATGACCATCACGCTGTTCGGCTTGATCTCGTTCTGGTCGCTTCGCGAGTTTATCACACTGACACCCACGCGCACGGCCGATCACCGCGCACTGTTCTGGGTGTTTTTCGTGGTTACGCCGCTGCAATACGTACTGGTGGCGCTCGACTACTACAACTTGCACAGCATCTTGGTACCGGTGTATGCCTTTTTGTTCATCGCCGCCCGGGTGGCAGTCGCAGGGGACTACAAGCGGTTCTTGGAACGTACGGCCAAGATCCAAGCCGGATTGATGATCTGCGTATATTGCTTGAGCCACGCGCCGGCGCTGTTGAACCTGCACCCGCATCGCCCCCAGGCCAACGCCGAACTGCTGTTTTTTTTCGTGTTCATGGTGCAGTTGGGCGACCTGTTGGAATATGGATGGGACAAACTTTTGGGGCGCACCGTGATTGCGCCCGCCATCAGCCGTAACAAGACCTGGGAAGGCTTCTTGGGGGGGGTGGCTAGCACCACCCTGGCCGGCACGGCGCTGTGGTGGGCACTGCCCGAAACGTTTGAAGACCCCTGGCAGGCCGGTGTCATGTCGCTGGTGATCGCCGTGGCGGGGTTCGGCGGCGGGCTGACCATGTCGGCAATCAAGCGCGATCGCGGCGTACGCGACTATGGCACACTGATTGAGGGGCACGGCGGAATCTTGGACCGGCTCGATTCGCTCTGTTTCGCCGCGCCGGTGTTCTATCACGTGGCCCGCTTCACCGTGCTGGGCGAGTGGGGCGGCTGAACCCCAACCGGCCAACGCTCGCCTGGCGCCGACCGGTTGGCACGCGGCTGCGTGCGCAGGGCGCTACTCCGTGGCGTGGGGGGTGGCCAATTCCCACGTTGCAGGTTGGGGGGAATCTGCCAAAATGCCTGGCGGCCCACGCATTGGCTTCTGCCGTAGCACCACGACGCCAAATTGTCTACCAATCCGGGCCGCTCCATGGCCTCTGCAAGCGAAGGAATCGTCGACATGCCAAGACCGGTCACGCTTTTTACCGGCCAATGGGCCGATTGGAAACTGGAAGACCTGGCTCGCCGAGCAAGCGAATGGGGCTATCAAGGGTTGGAGTTGGCTTGCTGGGGCGATCATTTCGAGGTCGACAAGGCGCTGGCCGACGATGGCTATTGCGCTGGTCGGCGCGACTTGCTGGAACGCTATGAACTCGAGGTGCATGCCATCAGTACCCATCTGGTGGGGCAAGCGGTGCTGGACCGCATCGATCAGCGTCATCAGGCGATCTTGCCACCCGCGGTGTGGGGAGACGGCAAGCCGGCCGGAGTGAACGCGCGCGCGGCAGAAGAACTGAAACGCACTGCCCAGGCGGCGCGGCGGCTGGGCGTGGGCGTGGTCAACGGCTTCACCGGTTCGAGCATTTGGCCGCTGTTGTATTCCTTTCCGCCCGTGGCGCCCGAGACGATCGACGCAGGCTATGCGTTGTTCGCCGAACGGTTTTCGCCCATTCTCGACGTATTTGGCGATTGCGGTGTGCGGTTTGCCCTGGAAGTGCATCCGACGGAGATTGCATTCGACCTGGTTAGCGCGGAACGGGCGCTGGCGGCAATCGATCGGCGCGAGGAGTTCGGTTTCAATTTCGACCCTAGCCATTTGCTGTGGCAGGGTGTGGATCCGGTCGAGTTCATTCGCGCGTTTCCGGATCGCATTTATCACGTGCATGTGAAGGACGCGGTGGTCACGCTCAATGGCCGCAGCGGCATCTTGGCCAGCCACCTGGCCTTTGGAGATCCGCGCCGAGGATGGGACTTTCGTTCCCCGGGGCGAGGCGGGGTGAATTTCGAGGAGATCGTTCGAGCCCTGAACGTGATCCGCTACGACGGCCCACTGTCGGTCGAGTGGGAAGACTCGGGCATGGATCGCGAGGCGGGCGCGCGCGAAGCGTGTGAGTTTGTCAAACGGCTGGACTTTCCCACCAATCAGCGGTCTTTTGATGCCGCGTTTCAAGATGCCTAGCAGCCCGCAGAAGAATTCGACGGACTGCTAGCGTGGGGCACGAGGCAAGCGAGAGTAGGGGTGCGCGGATGACCAGGCAGCCGTGGCGACAAGCAACATGCCCAGCGAGCGCAAGGACCACCTTCGCAGTCCGCGCCAAGCGCTGGTTGGCTTGCCGCTGGCGGACTCTGTGCGGGGTGGCACTCGTGGGGTTGCTGGTCGCTTGGCAGGCACCGGGCGCGCGGGCGCAGGAGGAGGCTTCCACGGAGAGTGCAAGCCCCGCGCCGCCGATGGCGCCGGGTGAAGTGGCTGCTGCGGCTACCACCACGCCGACTGCCGCCGATGCGAAAGCCTTGGCCGAGAGCGTGCGTGGCTGGGTGGTGGCGCTCGATGCGCCGACTTTGGCCGAGCGTGAGGCGGCGGAAGACGCCTTGCTTGCGGCCGGGCCGGCGGCGCTCGACCATCTACCTTCCGAGTCTGCCCAGGCCAGCGCCGAGGTGCGGCAGCGTGTCGCGCGGGTTCGCCAGGCGCTGTTCCGCCAGCGCGCGGCGGGCTTTGCGGAGGGTTCGACCGTTTCGTGGTCGGGCGAAAAGGCCACGTTGTCCGAAGTGCTGATTGCCTGGGAGCGGCAGTCGGGAAATCGTCTTGTCGATTTTCGCGAGAACTTCGATCAAGACGTGGAAGATGTAGCGGTGGAGTTGGCAGTCGATTCGAAACCTTTTTGGCCGGCGCTCGACGAATTGCTGGATGCGGCGGGGATGACGGTCTATGGGTTTTCCGGCGAGCCGGGCGTCGCCGTGGTGCGCCGTGGAGAGCGACAATCGCTACGCCGAGGTCGGGCTTGTTATCAGGGCGCTTTTCGGATCGAGCCGATATTGCTCGACGCACATGGTGATTTGCGCGACCCTGGCAATACGTCGTTACTGCTGCGGTTAGAGGTCGCCTGGGAGCCCCGGCTGATGCCGGTGGGTGTTACCATGGCTCTGGCCGATGTCGAGGCGGTCGACGACCAGGGCGAGGTCGTCGAGGTAGCGCGACCCGAGTCGGAGAGCGAGGCCTTGTTGACTTCGGGAATGATGACCACGGAGATCGACATACCGCTGGTGCCGCCGCCGCGCGATCGGCGGTCGATTGCCAATTTGACTGGCCGGCTGAGCGTGCTGGCACCGGGCGGCATCGAGACATTTCGATTTGACCGCCTGGACCAGCGTGGCGAAAAACGCCAGACCCGCGGCAGCGTGGCAGTCGGCATCGACGAAGTTCGGAAGAACAATGAATTATGGGAAGTTCGCGTGCGAGTAGGGTTCGATGAGACGTCCGGTGCTATTGAGTCGCACCATGATTGGGTCTTTGAGAACGAGGCCTACCTCGAGGGGCCGGCGGGGCGGCGCGATCACGATGGCTATGAGACGACGTTGCAATCGGAGAGCGAGGTGGGCGTGGCCTACTTGTTCGATGTACCGCAAACGCTGGCGGGATATACGTTCGTGTACAAGACGCCAGCGGTGCTGCTGACGGTGCCGGTGGAGTTTGAACTTCGGGACTTGCCGCTGCCATGAACCACCTTTTTGTGGACGGCACCTGTTGGCCGTTTGTGCAGCGCGGTTCGCGAGCGGCCCTGGGCCTGGCGTGCCTGGGCCTGGCGTGCCTGGTTTCTATCGTGGTTGCCGAGCCAGCAACGCGGGAATCTGGCGGGCAGGCAGCCGATCGTGTGGCCGCCACCGTGGATGGAGAGGCGATCGAAGTTTCTGAAGTGGAAGAGGCGCTGGCCGCTGCGCTGGCGGGGCGCCGTGCCAGTGCCGAGGTACAGGCACTGGGCCGTGCACAAAGTCTCGAGGCATTGATCGACCAGCGGCTTCTGGGGCTGGCGTGTCGGAGAAGAGGAATCGCGGTTTCGGATGCCGACATGGCGCGGCAACTTCAGCGGATGGAACAACCGCTAGCGGCGCGGGGCACCACGCTCGAGGCCTGGCTCGCGGAGCGCGGCCTGCGGCGCGACGTGCTCGAAAAGCGATTGAGCCGCTCGGTGGCCATCGAAAAATATCTAGCGACACAGACGACGGAGGAGAATCTGGCGACGTACTTCGAGAGCCACCGGCGCGAGTTCGACGGCAGCCTTCAGCATGCGCGGCACTTGGTGCTGCGGCCCGATGCAGAAAACACGCCGCAGGCGCTGCGGACTTTGTACGAGCAAGCAACGCAACTCCGGCAACGCATTGTGTCTGGCGAACTGACCTTTGCCGAAGCTGCCGAGCGCTATTCGGCAGGCCCCAGCCGGCGCCGTGGGGGCGACATTGGCAAGCTTGAGCGCCATGGCCTGCAAGCCGAGTCGTTCGCGGCGGCAGCCTTTCTGCTTTCACCTGGCGAGATCAGCCCCCCGGTCGTTACACCCGTGGGAATCCACCTCATTCAGTGCGTCGACACGGAGCCCGGCAAGCTGGGTTTGGCCGAGGTGCGCGAGGCAATGACCCCCAAGTTCGCTGAACAAATACTGAAACAATTGGCGGCCGACGAGCGGGCAACGACGTCGATTGAGTACACCGGGGTCGTGCCCTATTTTCGGCCAGGCACGCGGGAACTGGTGTTGCCAGTCGGGCATTGATGGCCGCTCCGGCGATGGCGAAGTCGCGAGTGGCGCCGACCACCAGGCAGAGCTCGTGGCCGGCCAGATGATTAGCAGATAGCGATGGAAACACGATGCAAGCGGTGTGGGTATTTCGACACACGCCCGACGAGTCGCTGGGTACTCTGGCGCACGCCCTGGCGGCCGCGGGAATTGAGGCGCGCTATGTAACTTTGTCGGCCGAGCCGTTCCCCCGATTCGAGGCGACCGCCGCGGCGGGTTTGGTGGTACTGGGTGGTCCCATGAACGTGGATGAAACGGAGCAACATCCGTTTCTGCGAGAAGAGCCGCAGTGGATCGCACGAGCCGTAGCGGCGGGCTGGCCGGTGTTGGGCATTTGCCTGGGGGCCCAACTCCTGGCCATGAGCCAAGGCGCAACCGTGAGGCACCATCACGAACAGGAGATCGGCTGGTACTCTGTCGAACTGACGCCAGAAGGCCAGGCCGACCCGCTACTGGGGACTGCGGCGCCGGAACAAACGGTGTTCCAATGGCATGGCGACACGTTTGCCTTGCCGGCCGGGGCAGTGCGGCTGGCACGGGGGCCAGGGTGTGTCGAGCAGGCCTTTCGCTGGGGTCCTCGGGCTTATGGGTTACAATTTCACCTGGAAGTGACCACCGAGATTATCGACCGCTGGCTGGACGAAGTGGACGAGCGGTGCGAACCGCAACACGCGGCGGGGGCCGAATCGCGTGGACAGGGAAACGCTTCCAACGCGACCGCCGGTGGCGCGATCGACATCGCGCGGATCCGCGCCCGATCGCAGGTCGCATTGCCGCGCATGCAAGTCTGGGCCGCGGGTGTGTTTACGCGCTTTGCGAAGTGGTGTGTGGAAAAGAGCTGATGTTCCGTGACAGGCAGGGTGGATGACGCATGCGAATCGTGATTACTGCCGTGGGCCCCGACAATCGCGGCCTGGCCGACCCGATTGTGCATTGGGTGACCGGCCAGGGGGCGAACATTTGCGAAATCCAGATGTACGACCATGATGAAGAGCGCGTGTTTGCCATGTTCTTGCGCATCGACCTGCCCGATGCGCAGCTTGCCGCACTGCGCGGTCGGTTGAGTGAAATCGGTGAGCAAACCGGGTTGTCGATTCGCGTGTGGTCGGCCGAAGAGCGCGCGGCGCTACCCCGCTTGGCGGTGTGCGTTACACAACGGCTCGAACCGCCGCTGGCGCTGTTGCGTGCCATTCGCGATGGCAGGGTGCGCGCCCAGGCCGCGGTCATGCTGGGAAATCGTCCGAATTGCCGATCGTTGGCCGAGCAGTTCGACGTCGAGTGGCGCCAGATCGGCAACGAAACGGGAGAGCCTGACGAGGAGCAGATGGTCGACATTCTCGACGAATTCTCCGTCGACTATATCGTGCTGGCGCGGTACATGCGCGTGCTGCCGCCGAGCACCTGCTGGAAATTCGCGGGCGGGCGGATTATCAACCTGCACCATGGCTTGCTGCCCAGCTTTCCGGGGTTGCGGCCGTATCACGACGCGTATGCGGGCCGGATGCTGACTTTTGGGGCCACGTGCCATTTCATCGTGCCCGAACTCGACGCGGGTAACCAAATTATTTACCAATCGACCTACACCGTTCCGCCGGGGACAAAATTGCCCGACGTGATGCGGTTGGGCCAGGAAGACAACGAACCGCACTGTCTGGTCGAAGGAGTGCGGCGGGTAGTGAATCGCGAGGTCGAAATGCATTTTCACCGGGTGGTGGCGCGCAATGCGGAGGAAGCACCATGAGCAAGACGCGTGCCAGCACGGCGACTCGCACGGGCGAGGCGCGCTTTGTGGGCCAAGGGGTGTATGTGGCCGCCTGCATGGCCATGGTGTTCTGGGCGGGTTGCGGCGACGGTCAGCGGGTGGTGACGAGCCACTGGCCCGACGGCGGTCCCAAGGAAATTCGCTCCGTCGTCCCCGACGCCAACGGTCAATGGTTGAACCATGGCCCGTACACGACTTATTACATGGATGGCAAGACCAAGGCCGAGGAAGGTGCCTATGAGTTTGGCCGGCTGCACGGCAAGATCACCCACTGGCATGAAAATGGCCAAAAAAAAGACGAGGTGGTGTGGGAACAAGGGCGTGTGGTGGGTAAGCCCACGTTCTGGGACGAGCAAGGTAAATTGATCCAGCCACCTGCAGAGTAGGCGGCGCCATGTCGCAAGCAAGCTCGACGAATGTCACGGGAAGACCGCGGTCAGAGCGGCTGGAACGTTTGGCAGGCTGGATCGCGGAGGAAGTGTCGGCGGGCCGGGCGCATGCGCTGGGTTTGGCAGTCGGTGGGGCGAACGAGACACTGCTGGTCGAACAGTGGGGTCGGCAAGGCCTCGATACGCACGCGCCGGCACTGCGCCCTGCGGCGATCTTTCTGGTGGCCTCGCTCACCAAGCCCGTGGTGGCGCTGGCGGTCATGCAGCTTGTCGAACGGGGCCTGCTACGGCTGACCGATCAGGCGGCCGAGATCTTGCCCGAGTTCGCTGCACACGGCAAACGATCGATCCAGGTGGGGCATCTGCTAACGCACACTTCGGGTTTGCCGGATATGCCGCCTGGCAATGCCGAGTTGCGCCAGCGGCAAGCACCGCTCGACGATTTCTGGCGCGCGACATGCGAGATACGGCCGGCCTTTGCACCGGGCACCGACACGCGTTACCAGAGCAGCGGTTTCTTGGCGCTAGGAGAAATTGTGCGACGTATTTCGGGGCGATCGGTCGGCCACTGGCTTGAAGCAGAGGTGTTTGCGCCGCTGGGAATGCGCGATACCGCGCTCGGCATGCCCGCGCATTGGGAACAGCTAGAGCGGGGAGCGACCGAGACACGTCAGGGACGAATCGTACCGGTAAATACGGCTGCGGCAGGTGGCTGGAGCGGCTCGGCCGAACATTGGAATAGCGACTATTGGCGTCGCTTGGGCGCGCCCTGGGGTGGATTGTT
>CAYSXM010000124.1:0-9030 GCA_964434905.1 uncultured Pirellulales bacterium
GCAATCGGCCCTGACTCACGTATTCACCAATACGCTGCGCGGGCCGATCGCGGTTAACCTTTCAGCCGCAACACCTTCGATACCTCGCGACGAAGTTCAAAAATAATCCGGGGTAACGGCATCACTGCAATCTAGCTGATTGAGCCATCTGGCGCCAGCACTGCTTGCATGCTTTTGGAGTGCATGGCATCGCCAAGATTAGGGGGTAGGTCGTAGTATTCGGGTGTCTACTACACTTTCGAAGCGGAGCAGTTTGCGATGAGCGATCACTCAAAAATCGAATGGACTGACGCAACGTGGAACCCAATTCGCGGCTGTACCAAGATCAGCCCCGGCTGTACCCATTGTTATGCGGAAACGTTCGCCGAGCGCTTTCGCGGTGTTCCTGGCCATCCCTACGAACGTGGCTTCGACCTGCGTTTGGTCCCGGAGAAAATTGCCGAACCACTGCGCTGGTCCAAGTCGCGGATGGTCTTCGTCAATTCGATGAGCGACCTATTTCACGAAGGCGTACCCGACACGTACATCGAGACGGTCGTCCGCGTGATGCAGATTGCAAATTGGCACACGTACCAGATCCTGACCAAGCGATCCGAGCGACTGCGGAACCTACTTGCGACGCGGCTTGCATTCGCGGCCAAGCTATCGCACATTTGGTGGGGTGTAAGCGTTGAGAATCGCAAACATGGCTTGCCGCGCGTGCAGCATTTGTCTTCAGCGCCGGCCAAAATGAGGTTTTTATCGATCGAGCCGCTGTTGGAGGACTTGGGGACGTTGAACCTAAAAGGCATCGCCTGGGTGATTGTAGGCGGGGAAAGCGGTGCCGGCGCGCGACCGATGCAGGAATCTTGGGTTCGGTCCATCCGAGACCAGTCGCGTCGCGCACGAGTGCCCTTCTTTTTCAAACAATGGGGTGGTATTCGCAAAGGCGAACATGGCCGATTGCTGGCCGGGCGTACCCACGATGAATTTCCGGTTCGCACGTCGTCGCCGATCTTGGGCTTGTCCCACCGACAGGCATACGCCGCCCAGATCGGTTCGGTCGTAGCCTCGGAGTAGTGACCGCAATGGCAGATGACGAGACGTATTCCGGACGAGAGCAGACGCTCGTCAAGCACACCATCTTGCGTGACTACCTGGGTCGGTTCGCGCACATTGTCGGCACGTTTGCGGATTCGATCACCTACGTCGATTGCTTTGCAGGGCCCTGGAACGTTCGCTCGGAGCAGTTGGATGACAGTTCCTTCGCCATCGCCATCCAGGAATTGCTGAAAGCACGTGATACGCTGTCCGCTCCTGGGAAAAAAGGGAAACGGAAGGCGCTTCGGTTGCGGTGTTTCTTCTTGGAGAAACAACTCGCGGCGTACCAAAAACTAAAACAGTATTGCGACTCGGTACGCGATATTGAAATTGAAACCAAAAACAGCGAACTGGCGGAGGCCGTCCCCGAGATCCTGTCCTTCGTACATTCGAGCCCTGGAACTTTTCCGTTCGTTTTCATCGATCCCACCGGTTGGACCGGGTTCGAGATGAATACGATTCGTCCCTTGCTGGAACTCGTTCCAGCGGAAGTGCTGATCACCTTCATGACAGGGCATCTTCATCGCTTCGCAACTTCGCCAGTTCAGAAAACTCGACAAAGCGTCGTTAAGCTGTTTGGAAACTCGGAATTCACGTCGCGAATCGAGGGCCTGACGCTCTCGGACCGCGAGGACGCGATGGTCCAAAGCTATATGGATCAGGTGCAGAAACTGGGCAACTTCAAGCACGTGTGCTGTTCCATCGTGCTCCATCCGGAAAAGGACCGCACGCATTTCCATCTGATCTACGCGACTCGACACGACAAGGGCATCGAAGTCTTCAAGGGTGTCGAAAGGTCCGCGATGGGGTTGATGGAAAAGGCGCGAGCCAAGGCCCAGCAGCGCAAGCGCGAGCGAGGGAGAACCAAGGAAATGTTCTCCGCTGAAGACATGTCTCGATCGACTCGGTACGACGAGTTGAGGGAACGCTATCTCGGCCTCGCCAAATCCGCAGTCGAGCAATTCCTTCGCGACAGACGAGACGTCTTGTACGACGAAGTGTGGTCACTACTGGCCCGGACACCACTGGTGTGGGAGAGCGACCTAAAACAATGGATTAAACAATGGCAGCAAGCCCAGAGGGTGACGATCCGCGGATTGCCCTCGAGGCACAAGGTCCCCCAGCGAGCGAAGCAAAACTTCCTGCAATGGAATGCGGTACCGCTGCCTGAAAGCAGGGGTTAGCCGTGCTACCGACTTCGGCAAATCGGCTCCGGCCTGGCCAACCTGAAGGAAGTAGCAGAGGGGGCCAGATAAGGTCGCTGCGCGGGGCCAGCCGTATGGTTTTTGCAACCACAACTCTGACGACTCTTCGATACGAAGGTCCTGAAGAATTTGGCCTCACGCGTTGCCCGGGGGAACGACTTGGATCAACCCCTGGCCGATGGCGAATCGTGTCAACTCCACGGTCGAGTGCAGGCCCAACTTGCGCATCAGGCGACACTTATGGTTGTCGACCGTACTCACGCTGCGCTCGAGCAACTTAGCACACTGCTTTAGACTCAGGCCCTGGGCCAACAAGCACAGCACATCGAGTTCGCGCGGCGTCAACGGTTCAACTTCGGCCGCAGCGCCGCCCTCGGTGGTCACTTCCTGCGCCAAGTGGTGGGCCGGCAACGTGGGGAATATCGCCTCTCCGCGGAATGCACGCTCGACACTGCATTCCAGTTCGGCAAAGCCGATTCGCCGACTGAGAAAGCCCGCGGCCCCCGCCCGTTGTGCTGCGCGAACATCGCCGGGACCACACACGTCGCCCCACAGCAAGATGCGACAATCTGGCAGTTGCGCTCGCACCTGGCCCAGTACATGCAGCGCCCGTGAGCCCGCCAGGTCGGTGGAAATGATCACCACCTGAGGTTGCCAGGCGGCGGTGTGTTCCAGAATTTCTTCCGAACGCGTACCAATCCGCCGCATCTCGTACGGGCCAGACTGCGCGAACAACAGTGCCAATCCCTCGCCCAGCGCTACATGTTCGTCGATCAAAGTCAGCCGGATCGTGGCGGCGCCCACGGATTTCACTGAGGGACGGTCCATCGTGGTATTACCGTGGGGGCCCGTTGATGAGGAGATGGCCACCGTGGACGACAAACTCGATGCGGTAGACAAATGGTCTTCCCCAACGCTAGTGACCAGGTGTGGCGTGCGCATCGCATATCGTTTCGACCGCCGGCCATCGAGCATGCGCCAGCGCACGGGTTACAGCGACCTTGACCGACCCCGCTCGCGACCGAAGCTGCATCTCGTGGCCGCGCTAACGAATCTGGCAAGGTACTTCGGGCGCGAACACCATCCCCACCAGGGTGAACCACGCACTCAGCGTTCAAGACAGTGCGTAACGTCGGGATTATTACCCCCCGGTGTCAATGCGGTTGGCCGCAGAATCAGGCAAATTCAGGCGTTTGGGGGTGGTCTGGCAGACGCGCCACGACCAATTCGTGCGCCAGTTGTGCCAAGGAAGTGCAATCGAACCGCTTGAGCAGGTTGGCGCGCCGCAACTCGACCGTGCGCAGTCCACAATCCAATCGGGCTGCAATGGCCTTATTGGTCTGACCCGACAGCAGCAGATCGAGCACGGCCCGCTCGCCCGAGGTCAACTGAGCCATTCGATCTTCCATCAAGCGTTGCCGCGCGCGAAGCTCCCAGCGCGATCTCGAAAGCGCCAACCCTTCGCGAATACGTGCCCACAGATCTTGGTTTTGGCAAGGCTTTTCCAGCAAGATCAGGGCGCCCTGGCGAAACGCCTCGACCGCCAGCGGCACATCGGCAAAAGCGGTAATCACTATCACGGGCAGATCTTGACACAACGCGCGCAGCCGGCGTTGCAGCTCCAGGCCGTCCATGCCGGGCATGCGCACATCGAGCACCAGACAGCCCGGCACGCTGGGATTGTAAGCCTGTAAGAATGCCTCGGCCGAATCGAACGCCACTGCGGCAACCTGTTGCGATTTGGCCAGCGCGAGCACCGAATCGCGCGCTGCCGCGTCGTCATCGACAACGTAGACCAGGGGCTCGACGGTCATGAGAGGGCCTCTCGGGTAGCAGAGGGGAGCGTCACCAGGAAGGTTACGCCGTGATCACTGTTGGCACGCACTTGCAATGTGCCTTGCTGGGCTTCCACCAACGACTTGCTGATGGCCAGGCCCAATCCCAAGCCATTGGGCTTGGTGGTGTGGAACGGGGAAAAAATCGCATCGATTCGCTCCGCTTCAATTCCCACACCCAAATCGGTCACACCCAAGACCAATTGCCCCGCGTCGGAATGTCGAGCCCAGAGCCGAACCTGTCGCCGCTCAGGGGGCAACGGGGCTACAGCGTCGAAGGCGTTTCGTAACAGGTTCATCAGCACTTGCTCGAGCGCTACGCGGTCGCAGACCACACGGGGCAAATCCTGGCTGACTTCAACGGTCAACTCAATCTGTTCGTGGTTGGCCTCGAAGGCGGCCAATTGGCCGGTGTTCTGTAGCAATGCGCCAACGTCGATTGCCAGAGGCTCCGACGTGTTGGGGCGCACGGTGCCTGCCAGTCGGCGAACGATTTCACTGGCCCGCACCGCCTGTTGTGAAATGTTGGCGATCCAATCAGAAATCTCAGGATTTGCATCGCCACCACGGTCGAGCAATTGCCGGCAAGCGTGCGCATAGTTCGAGATGGCATATAGCGGTTGATTCACCTCATGGGCAATGCCCGCCAGCATTTGCCCCAGCAAGCTGATCCGCGCGGCGTGCGTCAGTTCTCGACGATGCTGCTCGGCCTGCTGCTCGGCCTGGCGCCGAGCGGTTAAATCGCACATCATTCCCAGGGAACCGATCAGCCGATCGTGGGCGTCGCGCAGCGGAGCAATCGACAGCGCCACCTCGACCAGCGAGCCATCGCGACGCCGGCGCACCGTTTCCAGGTCGATCTGCCCCTGGCCACGCGTGATCCCCAATTGCAACCGCTCGAATTCCGACTGCTTTTCCTCGGGAATCCAAGCGGGAATTCGACCCGAGACCTCGGCTGAACTCCACCCCAAAAGCGCCTCGCAGGCCGGATTCCACAAGCGCACTCGACCCTCGGAATCGACCATATTTACCGCGATCGGTGCCGAATAGACGACCGCCCGCAACAATTCGCTGCTCTCGCGCAGCGCCTCGAGCATGCGCCGCCGCTCCGTAACGTCGGTGCTGATCGACAGCGCCATTACCTGGTCGTGTTGCTCGAGTGGCACCATCCGCGTGTGGTACCAGGTGCCTCGCGGGCCAGCGTGTTCCAGTTCGGCCGTGCGCCCCTGCTCGAGCACACTAGAGAGGACGCTCGCCAGCGCGGGTTGATCGGCCTCGGGTACGTGCAAACGTGCCGGCTTGTTGAGGATGCGCTCGGGCGAAATCGACGGAAACGGAGTGCGATTGGCATATCGCACCACCGCCTCGCGATCGACAATCGAGACGATGTCGGGCAGATTGGCCAGCAAGGTACGCAGCTTGGTTTCCGACGCACGCAACGCTTGCTCTGCCTGCTTGAGCGCGGTGATGTCGGACGAGGTACCGACGATGCGCCACACGCGGCCTTCGGAATCGCACAGTGGCGTAACCGTCGTCAGCCAGTGCGTGGACCGCCCGCCCAGGTGCACGACATCCTCGAACACCTGTGGCGTGCCCTCGGCCGCGCAGCGCTTGAGCCGGGCGAGACCCGTGGACAGTAACTCGCGCGCAATCCCCTCGCCGTTCAAGGGAAATTCAGCGTCCTCGGCAATCATCAACAGGGTGCGCGCGGCCGGGTTGCAATCGACCCAGGCAAAGCGCCCCGCCCTGTCGACATCGACCACGCAAACCGGGTGGGGTACCCCCTCGTAAATGCCACGCAGAAATTGCTCGCGTTCCACCAGGCGATCGGCCTGCTGACGCAGCTCTGAAATATCTTGCACCAGCGCCACCACGCGCTGCGGTGGACCGCCCCCGGGAGCGATCGTCGACACGCTGGCACGCACCCACACCGCGTGGCCCTGTTTGTGCAGATACCGCTTTTCAAGCACAATACTGGTCTGCTGACCTTGGGCCATGGAGTGCACCCGCTCGAGGCAAACCGCGCGGTCCAGCGGGTGCGTAATGGCCAGAAAATTCATTTCGAGCAACTCGTCAGACGAATAGCCCGTGATCGAGCAAAAGGCCGCGTTTACCAACGTGAACCAGCCGTCGAGCGTGGCCACCGCGATGCCCACCGCTGCCCCGTGAAAGGCCGACACATAACGGTCGAGCGACGCCGAGGCTTGCGCGTCGGGCGCCGGGTCGCTACGGGGCGGGCGGGGAACCGGTTCCCAGGTGACCAACACCTGTTGCCGGTGATCGCGATCAAGCACCGCCGCGCGGGGCTGATAGTACAAGCCACGCACGCCTGGCAGCGCCACGACGGGGCCCAAACAAGCAGTCGGCCCACCTGGTTCCCACAACGTCGACAACTCGCCAGACCACGTTTCGCCCGTCAACCCCCAGCGACGGTCGGAATGCTGGACCGTCTGCAGCCACGAGTCGCCAGGAACTGCCACTGCCGGACGCTGCTCGGCACACATGGACAGCCAACCGGCGTTGGCCCACACCACAACACCCGCGCGATCGACTACCGCCGCCGAAGCAGACAATGCCTCGAGCCAGGCGGGGGCGGCCACGTGTGCCGGGCGGTCGACGTTCGCAATGGGTGGTGTAATGTCAGACCTCGAATCAGCACCGTGTGAAGCTGTCCGGCCCCCTTTCCGAGCTATAGGGCGAATCCCTACCAGGTTCAATCGTTTTGCGGCAAGCCGCAAACCCTCTTTTCGGCCCGTGAGACCCTATTCTCGGCCTTTCAAACACAGCCCCGCGTGCAAAAAAACCCGTTGCCGCGCGCTGTCCGGTGGACTCTACCGAGCCGATTCATCGGGCACTCCTTGCAGCCGCTTCAAGCGGTCGAGAGATTGCCGCAACTCCTCGACCACCGGATCGGGCGCGGGGGGAACCCAGGACCGCCCCACAAAGGCCAACGCCTCGCGCAGCCGCGGCCGCAGGGTACGGCCCAAATGGTCGGCACCGTGCACGCTGTGATATTCGTGTGCAATCGCCTGATCCCACAACACACGGTGTAGAAACTCAGTACCTTCGTGCAACCGCAGCGAGTCGGCATCGCCACACTCCAAATAGATGTTCAACTGCGCCTCGCGCAAGGCCTCGGCCCGCTCCACCACGATCGAAGCCGGGTTGTTGGCCGCCCAGTGCACGGGATCGATTGGCCGGCCATGAATCTGCTCTAGCAACCTCCGTCCTCGAAAGAACTGATTGCGCTGCGTAACCGACGAGAATTCCAAGGCCGGCATGATGCCCGGCTCGAGCGCACCAATAGCCGAGAACAATTGCGGATGCTTGAAACCCAGGTTCAATGCGCCCAGCCCGCCCATCGAAATGCCACACACAGCGGTCTTTGCACGATCGGCCGTGGCACAGTGCTCCCGACGCACATGCTCAAGAAACGGTCCCACCAAAAAACTTTCCCACCGTTCGGATCCATCGTGCAGATCAAGATATAGTTTCCGACCACAACTGGGCGTGACCACCACCGCCGGCGCCAAATCGCCGACTGCCCAGGCCGATTCGAACACCTCGCGCAGCTCGGACAACAGCCCGCGGTCTCCATCGCCTCCGTGCAAGAAGAACAACAGTGGCCAGCCGCCATCGCTGGGGGCCGCACCCCGCGGAACCAGGGCCGCGTAGGGCACCGGGCTGGGCACCAGTTCTGAAGCCATCTCGGACTCGACCAAATCGACCGCTGGTGGTGTAGCCGACGCGGGAAACGACGTCATCAATGCGACTCCGGCTAGTAAGAACGTTCGCCATGCGCTGGCCGCGGAAGGGGGCCGGCGCGCCGTCTCAACCCGGGTAGCAAGTGCTCTGGAAATTCGCCCCCCGGGTCGCGGCCGGTAGAGACCGTGGGCATTCAAGCCGCGCGACACTGAGGGGCACTGTCGATCGGCGCACATCGAAGCAACTCCGCGTCGAATTGGGAACACATCCGCTCCAGCCGCCGCGGGGCCAGGAAAAACAGCTAAGTCGCAGGCCAATCTCCCACCCGGGGCTCCGGCAGCGCTGCTCCAGTTTAACGCGCCCGCATTCGCGCGACGAGTTCGGCCACCCAGTCGGCAACGTCCTCGGCCTGATCCACGGCAGCCACGTGTTGCCACAACGCCGCGCGTTGGGGTTCGTTCAGACTGGATGTCAGCCGCGAAAATTTTTGGCGATAGGCCGCTTCGTCAGGCTCATAAGGGCCATAATTGCTCGCACCCAGGGGGCGAATCTCGCGTAGATGGTCGCCGATCTGCAATCGAACTCGGCCTGTTGCTTGCGGGTCGCTAACCGCGCGGACGCGAGCGGCCAATTCGAGCACGCGCCGATCGGCCAGCGCAGCCGGTTGGTACTCGTCGACAAACGCGCCCCCCCGCACCAGCCACAGCGCCAGGCCAAAGTTCACACTCAACTGCGCTTCAAGAACGCTGCCCGGCGGTTGGAAGTGATTGATCTTCTGAACATACAGCGCCTCGGGGGGTTGCGCCACGGCCAGCTCGATCGATCGAATCTGCGTGGCATCGAGCGGCTGCCGCTGGTGCTCGGCCGCCAGCAACTCGAGCCAAGGAATGACCCCTTGCGAGCAGGCGTAAAACTTCGGCTTAACGTAAAGAATGGCGTTCCAAGTTTCCACATCGTTCAACAGCGGCGCCGTGTCGGGCTGAAAGCCCAACGCGGCAATCAGGCCGGCAGGCCCTTCGAGCGCCAAGCGCGCGCCGCGAAAGTTAGCCTGTGCCAAGCGCACGCTGTCGAGTGCCAGACGCGCGGCACGAGCGACATGCAGCCGCTTTTCGTCAGTCCCTTCCGCATAATATTGAAACGTTCCCCCGGCGTCGCCCGCTGCCAGCGCAGCGTGGCGTGCCAGAGCAGGAAGCCGGGGCTGTCCC
>CAYSXM010000125.1:0-9011 GCA_964434905.1 uncultured Pirellulales bacterium
TTCCGTGCCCAAGGGAAAACCACCCTCGTGAAACGCTATCGCTGGGTCGCGCCGGGGGACGTTAACGCCTTTTTTGGCTTGATGTTAGATAACATTGCCGATCTGGTGTTGGCGGTGACCCTGCTGGTGCAAGCGTTTCAATTCGATGCAACGTTTGTCATCACTCGCCTCGTGCCGGGCACCGCACTGGGGGTGGTCGTTGGCGACCTGCTGTTCACCTGGATGGCCTTCCGGGTGGCGCGAAAGACTGGCCGGACCGATGTCACGGCCATGCCCCTGGGGCTCGATACCCCAAGTACCCTGGGTATGGTGCTCTTCGTAGTCGGCCCGGCTTTCTTAGATGCAAAACGCGGCGGATTAGTTCCCGCCGATGCAGCTTACCGGGCTTGGCAAATTGGCGCTGGGGCCATCGTACTTAGCGGGTTGTTCAAACTGGTCTGTGCGGCGGGCAGTTCTTGGGTCCGCCGGGTGCTGCCCCGGGCGGGCCTGCTGGGCTCTCTGGCGGCCATCGCGACGGTGCTTATCAGCTTTCTGCCGCTGGTCGATGTGCTGGAGGAGCCGCTGGTGGGGCTCTTGGCGCTGTGTATCGTGCTGGCCACGCTCGTGGCACGGGTTCCAGCGCCATTTCGGATGCCGGGCGCATTGGCGGCACTGCTGGTGGGGGGTGGGCTGCACTACGCGCTGTTGGCAACGGGGTTGTCGGTGGCGCCGCAGCACGTGCCTGATTTCGCCCCCACGCTAGCTTGGCTGCCTCCCTGGCCCACCTGGGGTTGGGTAGAGCTGTTGCCCGAGGTGCTGCGCTACATGCCGGTGGTGTTGCCTTTCACGCTGGCCACGGTGATTGGCGGCATCGACTGCACGGAAAGCGCCGCGGCCGCTGGCGATGAGTATCCCACCGGCCAGGTAATCGCCGTCGAGGCCTTGGCCACGCTCGCGGCGGGGCTCTGTGGCGGCGTGATTCAAACCACGCCCTATATTGGCCACCCGGCCTATCGTGCAATGGGGGGCCGCGCGGCGTATACCTTGGCCACGGCGTTGTTCGTGGGCGGGGCGGGGTTGTTTGGCTACTTCGCGTTTTTCTACGCGCTGGTGCCCAAGGCGGCGGTGTTTCCGATCCTGATTTTCGTGGGCTTGGAAATCGCGTCGCAAAGTTTTGCGGCCACGCCGCGGCGGCACTATCCCGCGGTGGTGCTGGCCTGCGTGCCGGCCTTGGCCTATTTGATCACGATTTTTTCCGACAGCTTGCTCGCGCATACGGGGCGCACGCTGGGCGAATTGAGGCACCCCCTGGCAGGCCAACTGGCCACGTTGCACGTGCTCGCAGGAGGATTCTTGGTGACCAGCCTGCTGTGGTCGTCGGCGCTGGCCGCACTGGTCGATCACCAATTGCGGAAGAGCGCCGTGTTCTGGCTGGTGGCCGCCGTGGCTACGCTGTTCGGCGTGATGCATTCGCCGCTGCCGGGCAGTCCGATGTATTGGCCCTGGAATGTGCCGGAGCTGCCTGCGGTGTATGCCGGACAAACTCCCTGGCGGCTGGCCTGCGCCTATCTGGCGGTGGCGCTGATGCTGTGGTGTTGGGCTCCGTGGGCGGCGGTGCCCAACGAAGAGCAGCACTAGTGCTCCCCCACCGCTTCAGGTTGGATTTGAGCGAATTCGCGGAGCACTCTGTTCTGTGTTGCCGCACAACCACCTACGTGTTGGGCGGTCGTGCTCCTGGCGCGCGAACCGGCCAGGGCACGCCAGGTGGCGCTTGGTTCGACGGAAGAAGTTTCATGGAATCCACAATTCGCCCGGGGGGAATACTCCTCCCGGTGGCTGCGAGTTACCATCAGTGGAACCGTCCGCGGCCGCAGGGTGCCCTGAGGGCTGCAGGGGAAATTGCCAGGGGCGGCCTTCCATCAACTCGAGGCGCTCGACCGTGAGTCGTCAGCGGACCAACCGCCGGACCTTCTTGGTGGCCTCGGGGCTGGGCTGTGCGGGTTGGGCGTTCGGTCGGCCCGGCGCCGCGCGCGGCAGCGACTCTGAGACCAAGCCGCCCGCGCGCGCGCGGTCCACCATCCTGTTTTTTCTGTGCGGGGGCGCGTCTCACATCGACATGTGGGACCTGAAACCGCGTGCGCCGCTGGAATATCGCGGAGAGTTTCAGCCCATCGCCACCTCGGCCCCGGGGCTGATGCTGTGCGAGCACTTGCCGCTGTTGGCCCAGCAGGCACATCATCTGGCGCTACTCCCTTCGGTCGGCGCCACGGTGAACACCAACGATCATCACGCGGGCTACTATTACAACCTGACGGGGCACGTGCCCGACCCGACGTTTCTTTCGTTGGGAAACAACCGTACTCCGATGGCCGACGACTGGCCTTATCTGGGCACGGTGGTGGCCTCGCGCGTGGCGCGACACCCCGATCTGCCCAATGCGATTACGCTGCCCCACATGCCTAGCAAGGCCCCCTATACGCGTCCCGGTCAGTTTGCCGCGCGGTTGGGGGTCGAGCACGATCCGCTGTACGTTCAGGGCAGCCTGGCGGAACCGCTCAAGTTCCAAGCGCCCGCACTGGCGCTCGATGCGGGCACGACCACCGACCGGCTGGCAGCGCGGCACGAGCTGTTGGACCAGGTCGATGGCCTGCGCCGGCAAGCCGAGGCCCAGCCGGTCATGGCCACCTGGCGAGAACACCAACAACGCGCGTTTTCGTTGTTGATGTCGTCGCGCACCGCCAGCGCGTTCGATGTCGAGCGCGAACCTTTGGCGCTGCGCCAGCGTTATGGCGAAACCGTCAACGGCATGAGTCTGCTGTTGGCGCGCCGGCTGGTCGAGGCAGGCGTGCCGTTTGTCACGGTGTTCTGGAAGGAAAACGAGGCGCTGGCCGAACGCTGCAAGAGCGCCGGCGGTTGGGACACGCACGGCAACAATTTCGATTGCCTGAAAAACCTGCTGTTGCCCGAGTTCGATCGAGCATTTTCGGCGCTGATCGCCGATTTGGCCGAGCGCGGACTGCTCGACGAAACGCTGGTCATGGTCACCAGCGAGATGGGGCGCAAACCGCGCATCGGCGATCCGCGGTCGGGGGGCGTGTCGGGCGCGGGGCGCGACCACTGGACCCACCTGCAAACCGACGTGCTAGGCGGAGGGGGCATTCGGGGTGGCCAGGTTTACGGTTCGAGCGATCGCCACGCCGAGTACCCGGCCGATCATCCGCTAACGCCGGCCGACGTGACGAAAACCGTGTACCACGCGATGGGAATTCACCATCTCGAAGCCCGCGATCGCGACGACCGCCCGTACAATCTGCTAGCCGAGGGACGGCCGATTGTGGAACTGTTTTAGATTGGCCGCCGGGCAGGCACGCGCGCGCACTGTCGCTGGTCTCCCTGTCACGCTTGGTTCACTCTCACCCTGTTGGGCCGCGTGATGACCGAACACTGCGCCGCAACGCCGACCCCGCCCCCGCGCGTCGTGACCCGGCGCACCGGGGCTGGCCTGGTTTTGGTGGCGGCCGTGCTGGTGTTGGTACTGCGGCTCGAGGGGCGGCAGTTCGTCAGCGATTCGGGCGTGGGTCTGTGGACGGGCGCGTGGACGCCGCACACCTCGCAGTGGGTAGCCGATCCGTATAGCACGTCGCATGTGCTGCACGGCGTGCTGTTCTTCTGGTGCTTGTTTCCGCTGCGCCGCTGGCTGGCGGCCACGTGGCGGTTCGTGGCCGCGGCCGTGATCGAGGCCAGTTGGGAAGCACTGGAAAACTCCCCCTGGATCATCGATCGCTATCGCACGGCGACCGCCTCGCTCGACTATTACGGCGACAGCATCTTGAATTCGAGTTTCGATTTGCTGGCGGCGCTGTTGGGGTTCTGGCTGGCTTGGCGATGCGGTTGGAAGTGGATGCTGCTGCTGATCGTGGTGGTGGAACTGTCGATGCTTTGCCTGGTGCGCGACAATCTGACGTTGAACGTGTGGATGCTCCTCAACCCCAACGAGGCCATCAAACAATGGCAAGCTCGAAGTTAGTCGCCTATTCAGGCGCTAGCGCGGCAACATGGCCGGACCTACAGAACTTCAACGGGCCTTAGGCTAGCACCCCTTCGATCAATCGTCCGTGGACATCGGTCAGCCGCATGTCGCGACCACCAAAGCGGTAGGTCAGCCGGGTATGGTCCAGGCCCAGCAGGTGCAACATCGTGGCGTGCAGGTCGTGTAGTTCGACCTTGTTCTCCACGGCGAAATAGCCGTACTCATCGGTCGCTCCATAGGTCGTGCCACCCCGCACCCCGCCCCCGGCCAGCCACATGCTAAAGCCGAACGGATTGTGGTCGCGACCGTCGGAACCTTGGGCCATGGGGGTGCGGCCGAACTCGCCACCCCAGATGACCAGCGTTTCGTCGAACAGCCCCCTGGCCTTGAGATCGCCGAGCAGTGCGGCGGTGGGCTGGTCGGTGGCCAGGGCGTTGCGAGCGTGCCCCGCGCGCAAGTCCTGATGCTGGTCCCAGCGGTCGCCTTGCACCGGGGGACACAGCACTTCGATAAACCGCACACCGCGTTCGACCATCCGCCGGGCCAGCAGGCAACTGCGCCCAAACGAGGCGGTCTCGGGCCGATCGAGTCCATAGGCACGGTGCGTGTCGGCCGTCTCGCCAGAGAGCTCGGCCAGTTCCGGCACGGCGGTCTGCATGGCAAAGGCCAACTCGCCGTTGGCAATCGCCGCTTCGAGCTCGGGCGATTCGGCCAGCGCCGTTGGGGCCAGGCTGTCGAGCCCCCGCACCAACGCTAGTTCACGCTGCTGGGCCGCGCGGGGCACGTCGTCGCGTTCCAAATCGGCCACGGGGCGCCGACCCTGACGAAACATCGAGCCCTGATACGAAGCGGGCAAGAACCCGCTCTGAAAACAATCGAGCCCGCCTGGCGGAATCAGGCCGTTTTCCAACACCACGAAGCCGGGCAGGTTCTCGCACTCGCTCCCCAGGCCATAGGTGACCCAGGCGCCCAGGCTCGGTCGGCCCTGTTGCCCATGCCCGGTGTGGATGAAATAGTTGGCGTTGGTGTGTTCTGAAAAGGGCGACGTCATGGAGCGGATCACGGCCAGGTCGTCGGCCATGGCGGCCGTGTGGGGCAGCAGGTCGCTGACCCACAGTCCGCTCTGACCGCGTTGCTGAAACTGCCAGGGGCTGGCCAGCACGTTTCCCACGTTGTTGAACTGGGTGGGCGGGGTTTCGATGCGGATGGGCTGGCCATGCTCGCGCGCCAGGCGCGGCTTGGGGTCGAACGTATCGACCTGCGACGGCCCGCCGTCCATGAACAGGAAGATCACACTCTTCACGCGTGGCCGAAAGTGCGCGGCGTGTGGCCGGCCCGGCCCAGGGGTCTCCCAGGGGGCAGTCGACGCGTGCGCCCACTGGGTTCCCAGCGCGGCCCAGGCCACGGCGCCAAAGCCATTGGCTGCGCGGGCCAGCATCTGGCGGCGCGTGCTGCGCGGGGTATGGTGGGGACAGCCGTGCATTCCAGGCCTCGAATACCCGCCGGACAAATCAGGGAACAAAGATAAACTCTTTGACATTGAACAGTGCGTGCGCCAACCGCGACCAGGCCGCACGATCGCGCCCTTGTACTGCCGCTTCGGTGGACATTACGGCCGGCGAGGCAGTGGCTGTGGCCGGGGCAGGCAAGGATTCCGCCGCGGTCGATTCGGCTACAACCGTCTGGCGCTCGCTGGCCACATACGCGAGCGCCAACCGGATTTCTTCCTCGCGGGCGGGGCGCCCCAGGGCCAACCGCGTCATGCGGTCCACGCGCGCGCGATCGTCCTCGGCGATGGCCAGAAGCTTGTCGGTCCATATTCCCGCTAATTCGATGGCCAACGGATTGTTGGCCAAGGCCAGCGATTGCGCCGGCACGTTCGATCGGCTGCGCCGGCCGATGGTGGTAAACGGCTGCGGAAAATCAAATGCCAGCAACAGGGGCGACAAGAAATTCCGGCGAACGCCCACATACAACGTGCGCCGGCCCGCGCCGTCGAGCGGTCCCGACTGCGCCGGCCTTCCCCGCCCCTGCATGAAGTCGGTCAGGTAAGGCGGGATCGACGGACCGCCGACCGTGTGATCTAGCCGGCCCGCGGTGGCCAGCATGGCATCGCGAATTGCCTCGGCCTCCAATCGCGTGACAGGCATGTGCGACAGCCAACGATTGAGCGCGTCGCGTTCGGCCGCGGCGGGCGACACCTTGCTCGTCTGTTGATAGGTTCTCGACAGCACCATCAGCCGGTGCAAATGCTTCAGCGAACCGTCGGCGCGCCACAATTCCTGGGCCAGGAAATCCAGCAACTCCGGATGCGACGGCGCCTGCCCCATGGCTCCAAAATCGTCGGGTGTGCGCACCAGCCCTGTTCCAAAATGATGGTGCCACACACGATTTACCAACACCCGCGCCAACAGCGGGTTGTCGCGCGCGGTCCAGCGACGCGCCAACTCCAAACGACCACTGGTCGAAGCGGCGACCGGCGGCGCCCCCGTTTCCAGCACGGCCAAGCTACCGCGGGGCACCGATTCGCCCAGGCGTGCCGGGTTGCCGCGCAAATGCAGACGTTCGTCGTCGGCCGATCCATCGAGCATCGCCATCGACCGCCGGGGTGTTGCCAGCGAGGTTTCCAGAGCGGCCACGTGTTCCGCCGCGGCCGCCAGTTCAGCCGCTAGCGCGGCATCGCTGGGCCCATCGGGCGAGGTCGCCGGCGAGGCATCGACGGGTGGCGCCACGTCGGCCCCGGCGGCCCACACACCGGCCAGCGCCGCGTAGCCGTCGCCTGGGTCGAGCAATTCGATATAGGCCGCCAGGCCACGCCACATCGAAACGTCTTGTGCGTGCCAGTGCCAGGCGCCCCCCGTATCGGCCGCGAAGGCCAATCCTCCGTAAATCGGATCCTGAATGCGTTGAAAATTTTCGATGACCAATCGCACCCGGCCACGCACCCCGCGCAGGTGATACCACAGCCGGTCGTGCTCGATACGAAAGGTGGGCGACCGCAGCGCGCCGACCAGCGCTCGGCCGTATCGCCCGCTGTCGGCCGTGCCGGCAAAAGTCCATTCCAAGGTGGGCCGCGGTTCGGCGGGGACGATGCGCGCGCCCGGCTCGACGACCGGCTCACGGCCAAACGCCTCGCCGGTCGTGGACCAGCCGTGCCAATCTCCGGCGGCGAAATCGGCCAGTGCGGCGCTCGCGCCGGGAGGCGCCAGCGTCGGCAGGCCGGGGACAGATGTCGTGGCGATCAATCGCCGGGAGACCTCGGCCTGGATCTCCGACAGCGCGGCGGCGGCCGCCTGGCGTGGGGCCGGCTGGTCGATCACCGCCTCGTGATAACGAGAACTGCGCAGTAAGCCCGCTAGCGCGTAATAGTCGCGCTGCGTGATGGGGTCGAATTTGTGGTCGTGGCACCGTGCACAGCCAATCGTCAAACCCAAAAAAGTCTTGCCCAACACGTCGATCTGATTGTCGAACCGCTCGACACGGTCGACACGTAAATCGACCGGCGAATGCTTCGATTCTCCGAGGAAGTAGAACCCGGTCGCAAGCAGCGATTCGTTCCAACCTTGTTCCGTGTTCCAGCGCGGCGATTCCAACAGATCGCCCGCCAGGTGTTCGACGACAAAATCGAAATACGACAGATCGCCCGCGATCGCCCGCACACAATAATCGCGATAGCGCCACGCGTCGGGCAAATCGAAATCGAATTCGTGGCCGGCGGTCTCCGCATAGCGCACCAAATCGAGCCAGTGGCGGGCCCAGCGCTCGCCATAGTGCGGCGAAGCCAGCAACCGCTCGACCACCTGGCCATAGGCCTGGGGCGAGTGGTCGGCTTCGAACGCGGCTATTTCCTCCAGCGTCGGTGGCAGGCCGACAAGGTCGAAGGTCACACGCCGCAACAGCGTATAGGGATCGGCCGGCGCGCTAGGCGCTAGGTCCTGCGCTTCAAGCTGAGCCAACACGAAATGATCGACGGGCGTCAGTGGCCAGTCGGCTTCGCGCACCGCGGGAGGCGCCGGGTCGGTCAGGGGTTGGAACGACCAATGCTGCCCTCGCCTCGCAAGCACCTGCTGGCGCGCCTGTTCCTCGTCGGCCGGGTTGTTCGCGCTGAGGGCAGACGCCGGGGCCCCGGCCGACCACACGGCTCCCTCGGCCACCCACCGCTCAAACGCGGCGACGGTTTCGGCGGGCAGTTTGCCGTCGGGGGGCATCTGATAGCCCTCGGGCGCGTAGCGCAACGCTTCGATCAGCAAGCTCTGCTCGGGCTGGCCCGGCACCACCGCCGGCCCGGTCTCGCCTCCAGCCAACAGCGCATCGCGGCTATCGAGTCGTAGTCCTGCTTTTTGCTTCTCGGCACCGTGGCACTTTTGGCAGCGCTCGATCAGCACCGGCCGCACCAGGTTTTCGAAATGCGCGCGCTGCTCGGGCGTGTGCGAGGCGCCTTCGGCCAGCAGCAGCTCGGCGCGCGTTGCGGCCCAGACTAGCCAACAGGTGCCGATGATCGACCAGGCCGTGCGCATCGCCAATCCGCGCCTCTTAAGCGGCTGCCGATTCCCCGCAGGCGGGACGGCGGACGGTTCAACCCAGGGCGATTATACCGCGCCCGTGGGGGCCCGTGGTTGTGCCTGAGCCCGGTCTAGGGTTAGACTCGCAGGGGGGGATCCTACGTGCGAAACCCGGTTTCGATACCCACCGTCGGCCACCTGCATCGCCGCGCGCTATTGCGTATCGGACCGCTGGCGGTGTGGGCCAGCGCGCTCGAAAGGGGCCTGGCCGGGGCCGGTGATCGGGTCGAAGTGCCCGACGCGGAAACGAGCGCCGCACCCGGGCCGGCGCCCGACGCAGCGGCCAACCTGGGCCGCGCGCGGGCCTGTATCTTCATGCTGCTACAAGGGGGCCCCAGCCACCACGACCTGTGGGATCCTAAGCCCGCCGCGCCCGCGGAAATTCGCGGCGTGTTTTCACCCATCGCCACGCGCTTGGCGGGTTGTCAATTCACTGAATT
>CAYSXM010000126.1:0-9002 GCA_964434905.1 uncultured Pirellulales bacterium
TCCGCCGCTACTGAGTTTGTGATCCGGTCTGGCACGTGAATTCGCGGTTGCTAACAGAGAAATCGTGGATTTCACACCAACAGAGTAGATATCTACCGGGCCCGGTCGGTGCATCTCGGCCCACTGGATCGCGCCCGGCGTGCAGGCTCGAGGGGACCACGGAGAGCGCCGCTATTCGCAAACTCGGCGGTGATCGTTGGGTTTTGGGTTGCCAACTTCCCGCCTGCTACCGTGCCGGGAGCCTTCTGTCCCGGTGGCCTGTGGTGCTTCGTTTGCCGGCCAGCGTAGATTTGGCAACCAGTCGAGGGCTTCCGTCAGTTCGCAAAGCCGCAGATGGGCGTAAGCGCCCCGCGTTGGGGCTGGCATCGATTGCTGGGTCAGCGTCGGAAGTTGCTTGACCGAGGCACCATCGCGGGCAAGTTGGTCACGCTTAGCAGCCGTGTTTTTCCAGTTTCTCGCGCAGGGTGTCGGCCGTGAACGGCTTGACCAAGTAGTCCGATACGCCGGCTTCGATGGCCTGTAGCACGCGCCCTTTTTCCGCTTCGGTGGTGACCATGATGATCGGGATGTTGGCGTCTTGCGCGCGGATGGCTTGCACCACTTCCAGGCCGCTCTTGCCCGGCATGTTCCAATCGGTAAGCACCAGGTCGAATTCACCCGGCTTGAAAATGGCCACGGCCTCGGTGCCGTCGGCCGCCTCGGTGGCGCCGGGCACGCCGACGGCTTGTAGCGAGCGGATAATGATTTTCCGCATGGTGCTCGAGTCGTCGGCCACTAGAACGCGCTTGCTCATGCCAACACCTTTTTCCATTCTGAAGTTGCGAGACAGGCGAGGCCGGGGCGCGCCGTCAGCCCAACAGGCTGGGGGGAAATCGCCAATGCGCGCCCGCCCGGCAGCCATGGCACTGTCGAACCATAGGTTGTTCTAGGCGACAGTCAAAGCGTCTCGCCCGGTCCCCTGTTGGAGACCGTTTCGTGGGGGGCCAAGTAGGCCAATTCCCCAGGTTCCGCCTGGGTGACAACCCCTGATCCAGCAAGCAATTGCGCTGGTTCAAAAAATTCAGATTGGCAGCCGTCGCAGGCCACACAGTGACCTAGGTTTGTGGTGTATCGCGTTTCCGAGCGAGCCTTGCCACCCCTTGGGTGGGCGAGCCGGGACTCGGACGCCGCTGTTTCCGCCAGCCCGCATACCGGGCTGCCGATGGGCCCCTTCCTGGTTCGGAGAGAAGAGACGATGTCGAGTCCCACGTCGATTGCATTGGAAACCGATGGCCAGCCCAACGAAACCACCAGCAGCATGCAATTGGTGAGCTTTCGCCTGGCCCAAGAAGAATACGGAATTCGCATCACCAAGGTTCAAGAGATCATCCTGATGGGCGAGATCACGCGGGTGCCGCAAACACCGGCGTACGTCAAGGGGTTGATCAACTTGCGGAGCACGGTGATTCCGATTGTCGACCTGCGATTGCGGTTTGGCTTGGAGCAGACCGACCCCACGGACGAATCGCGGATCATGGTCGTCAACGTGGCTGGCAAGACGATTGGCATTATTGTCGACGCCGTGAGCGAGGTTCTGCGGATCTCCCGCGACCAGATCGCGCCGCCGCCACCCACGATCGCCGGCCTGGGTCGAGACTATCTGACCGGCCTGGTCAAGCTGGAAAACCGCTTGCTGATTTTGCTGGACATCGACTGCATTCTTACGGAAGCAGAACCCGTGGCCGAGTTGACGGGTGCCACGGCCAGCTAACGGTTGCTTGTCGGGTCGAACATCAAGGCCCGGTTCGGCGACGCGACGAAACAGCCCACCAATACTTCCCACCTTTTTGTCTTGGAGTGCTTCCGAAATGACAGAGACACTGACTTCCCAGCCGGCAACGACCGAAGTGGCCGCCTTGCAGCGGGCCCTGGCCAGCAGCAAGGCGGTTGCCGAAAACGCCCCGGTGAACATCATCGTGGCCGATACCGATCTGCGGATTGCGTATCTCAACCCGTCCAGTGTGCGCACGCTGAAGCAGATCGAGCATTTGCTGCCGATTCGGGTCGAGCAGATGGTGGGCCAGTCGATCGACATCTTCCACAAAGATCCGTCGATGCAGCGTCGGCTGTTGGCCAATCCGCGTAATCTGCCGCACCGCGCCACGATCTCGCTGGGGAGCGAAAAGCTCGACCTGTTGGTCAGCGCCACTTTCGACGAAGCCGGCACGTATCTCGGCCCGATGGTCACCTGGGAAGTGATTACCCAGCGTTTGCAGTTGGAGGAGCAGAACACGGACTATCGTGGCCAAATCGCCGCCATCGACAAGCACATGGCGGTGATCGAGTTCAAGCTGGACGGCACGATTGTTCATGCCAACCAGAATTTTCTGGGTGTGATGGGCTACACGCTGGACGAGATCAAGGGCCAACACCACAGCCTGTTCGTTGATCCGGAATTCGCGCGGAGCCGTGAATACACCAACTTCTGGGCCAAGCTCAACCGAGGCGAATTCGAGGAAGGCCAGTTCAAACGAATTGGCAAGGGGGGCAAGGAAGTCTGGATTCAGGCGCTGTACAGCCCCATTCTCGATGCCAATGGCAAACCGGTGAAGGTCGTCAAGTTCGCCAGCGATGCCACCGCCCAGGTGCAACTGCAGCGCGAGCAAGAGCAGCAAGCCAAGGATCTGCGTGATAAGGTCGACCAGTTGTTGACCGTGGTCAACGCGGCCTCGCGCGGCGATTTGACCGTGCCGGTCTCGGTGACGGGCAACGACGCGGTCGGCGAATTGGCCGGCGCCCTGCGACGCATGCTGGACGACCTGCGGCGAATGATCAGCCAGATCGTGGAAAGCTCGAACCAATTCACCGAAGGTTCGCGCGTGATTGCCGAAAGCTCGCAGTCGCTCGCCCAGGGGGCGCAGACCCAGAGCTCGGCGGTCGAGGAAATGAGCGCCGCCATTGAACAACTGGCGCGCTCGATCGAGGCCGTGAAGAACAATGCTGGCGAAGCCGATCGGGCCGCCGGCGACACCAGCAAACTGGCCCAAGAAGGCGGCCGCGCGGTGCAAAAATCGGTCGAGGCGATGAACCTCATCAAGACCAGCTCGGAGCAGATCAGCGAAATCATCCAGGTGATCTCCGAGATCGCCAGCCAGACCAACTTGTTGGCCCTGAACGCGGCCATCGAGGCGGCCCGGGCCGGCGAACACGGTTTGGGCTTCGCGGTGGTAGCCGACGAAGTGCGGAAGCTGGCCGAGCGATCGAGCCAAGCGGCCAAGGAGATCTCCTCGCTGATCAAGGAATCGACGCGGCGCGTCGAGGAAGGCGCAACCCTCAGCGTGCAAACCGGCGCTGCCTTGGAACGGATCATTCAGGGCGTGGAGTCGACCGCTGGAAAGATCTCCGAGATCGCCTCGGCCACGGTCGAACAAGCACAGAACGCCAAGGAAGTGGCTTCGGCCATCCAGAATGTTTCGCAGGTGACCGAGCAATCGGCCGCCGGCAGCGAGGAAATGGCCTCGAGCAGCGAAGAGCTGGGTGCCCAGGCTTCGGGACTGCGCGACCTCGTCGCCCGCTTCAAGACCTCGTAGCGCATGCAACGCGAACCCAGACGGGGTCGGGGTACCTTGACCGGGCCCCGGCCCCGCACCGGGCCGCGATGCCAACGTTGGGCAGCTCACACCGCTGCCGAACCCAGTCGATCGTTCCGCTCGCCGACCGCCAGATTTCCCGCCTCGACCCCACTGGCCCCGCATGTTGCTCGTCGCCCGCGAGCGCCACGGAGCTACCCCCTACCGGCCCTTCCGAATGCCTTCCATGAACACGACGCCCACCGCACTTGCCGTACCTGCCGTGCCCGCGGAAATTACCGACGCGGAGTTAACGCGATATGCCGCGCTGATTTACGAGCGCACGGGCATTCGGGTGTCGCCCAAGAAGACCACGCTGTTGTCGAACCGTTTGCGCCGTCGACTTCGGGAGACGGGCATCGCCACGTACGAAGCCTATCTGGCGCACCTCAAGCGTCTGCCCTCGAAAGACGCCGAGTGGGACAAGTTCCTGCAGGAAATCACCACGCACGAAACCTACCTGTTTCGCGATGAAAGCCAGTGGGACTGGTTCCGCCAGACCTTCTTGGCTGAGGTGGCCGCGGCGGCGCGGGCTGGAACGCGGCCCAAGCGTTTGCGGATCTGGTCGGCAGCCGCCAGCACGGGCGACGAGGCGATGACCATTGCTAGTTGCGTGTTGGCGTCACTGGCCGGTGCCAACACCTGGCAGATCCAGATTGTGGGTACCGACATCGGCGTCGGCGCACTCGAGCATGCGCAGCAAGCGGTGTATTGCGAACGCGCCATGCGGCTGGTGCCTGAAGATTACAAGACGCGCTATTTCAAGAAGGCCACGAACGCCAATGTTTGGCAAGCCAAGCCGGCGCTGACCGACCTGGTGCGATATCGCCAGCACAATTTGCTGGACAAGTTGGCCGAGCCGCCGTTCGACCTGGTGTTTGTCAAGAACGTGCTGATCTATTTCGACCAGGCCTCGAAACAGATCGTGCTGAATCACGTGCGCAATCTGTTGGTGCCGGGGGGCCTGTTGGTGGCTGGCGGCGCGGAGGGTATCTCCGACCAGCTCAAGGATTTCGAGCGGATCCAGCCGTGGTTGTTCCGTCGCCCGCTCGCTGCGCGGAGTGGATCATGACCCCTGCCCCCGCACACGACGAATACTTCGACAGCCTGTTGGGCGACTTTCTCGACGAGTCGGGCCAACTGCTCGATCGTTTGAACGAGAACCTGCTGGCGCTCGACGAGTGGGTTCGCTCGCTCGACGAAGGACAGCAAGCACGGTGCGACCGTGAGCTGATGAACGAGATGTTTCGCGCGGCCCACAGCATCAAGGGGCTGTCGGCCATGCTGGGGCTGTCCGATATCAATGGCCTGACCCACAAGGTCGAGAACCTGTTCGACGCCGCGCGCAACGACCAACTGGATCTGAATCCCTACGCGGTCGAACTGCTGTTTCAGGTCTACGACTGCCTGGTCGGAATGATCGGCGCGCTGCGCGACCCGGCGCTCGATCCGGTGGAATTTGGCGTCGTTGTCGAGGCCATCCAGACACTGCTGTCCAGCGCGGGTGTGACCCGTGCGGCCACAAGCCAGGCCGATGCCGAGCGAGCACTGGCCGCGCTTTCGCAGCCAGCGAACGATGCCAGCGGATCGCCCCCCGAGACGACATCGACCGTGCTCGCGGTTTCCGAGGTGCAACCGCCCAAATCGAACGCGACGAGCCAGGCCACGCTCGGCGCAACGACCAGGTCTGAAGCGGCTGGCGAGCAATCGCCACCGGCGCCGGGAGTCGACTACTTTGCCGAGATCGAGGATGAAACGGAAGTGCCGGCCAAGTACCTGGCCATCTTCATTGACGAAGCGGAACTCTCGCTCGATCAACTAACCGAGACACTGCTCGACCAAGAATCGGTTTCGAGCCGCGCCGGCGCAGAACAAGCACTGATCGTTTCACACCGCATCAAGGGCTCGGCCGCGGCCGTGGGTCTTCATCGCCCGGCCAAACTGGCCCATCTGATGGAAGACCTGTTACAAAAACTGCGCGAAGAAAATCAGCCCCTGTCGGGCGACATGGCCGATGCGCTGCTCCGCGCCACCGACGCACTGCGAGGCTACCTGACCGGGCTCAAGGACGGGCAAGCGCAAGCGCTGGGGTTCAACGAAGCGGCCGAGCGGCTCCAGGGTTGGCTGGTCGGCGCGGGGCCAGCGGCGTCGGTGACCGCCACGGCCGTCGCCGTTGTGCTTCCGACAGACGCCGAGGTGCTTGAGGATGGCGCTGCGAACGAAGCCGCTCACGATTGGATCAGCGCTCTCCTGCTAGACCAACTCTTGGCCAGCCAACCGGGTGGTAGCAGCGCATGCGTTGGTCGTGTGGTGTTTGAGCCGAACTTCCCGCTGGTGACGCTCAAGGCGCAACTGGTGTGCGAGAAACTGCTGCGCGCCGGCGAACTGTTTCACTGCGATCCGCCAGCCTGCCAGTTAGACGCGCTGGAAGAGTTGCAAGAATTGGTGTTCGCCGTGGCCACCCAGGATTCGCACACGGACCTGGCGGCACAGCTACACATTGCGGGCGTGCGGCACGTGGACCTGCGACCGTTGCCGGGCGGGCCGCTCAACCAGGCCGAGCCGGATCGCTGCACGGCCCCTGCCACGGCCGTCTCGACGAAGACCAGCACCTTGACGGCCACCACGACTCCGGTGTCCCCGACCCCGCGCGCCACGGCCAGTCCCGGGCTGGCCAGTACATCGATTGCCAGCGGTGCTCCCACGCTTCGCTCGGTCGCGCCCGCTCCGCCGGTCCAGGCGGCAGTGCCCCACCGAGCCGCCACGGCCGGCACGGCGCCGGCTTCCGTGGCGGCGCCGTTTGCCAGCGAGGTCAAGGCCAAGGCAGATGCCGATCCGGCAGTCGCTAAGCCCACCGAGACGCTGCGTGTCGATATCGAGCGTCTGGACCAACTGATGAACCTGGCGGGGCAGTTGGTTATCAACAAGGCGCGTTTCGCGCGGATTGCGGAATCGATGCGCTGGATGGCCGCCGGCACGCGTACCACAAACACCTTGGGCAATGTCTGCTCGCGCCTGGATCGTGTGAGTGAAGCGGCCGAACACGCCGGTCGGCGCGGCACGGGTCGTGGCGACTGGGATCAGTTGGCCGCCGAAGTGCGGCGTGTGCAGTGCGATCTCGAGCTGGTCCGCCGCGAGGTCGACGCCTTCAATCAGGCGCGCGCCAGTGTGAACAATCTGCTCGAGGCAGTGCATCAACTCGATCGCGTATCCGACGGCATCCAAAAGAGTGTGATGGATACGCGCATGGTACCCATCGGGCCATTGTTCACGCGGTTTCGCCGGGTCATTCGCGATATTACCCGCGCCAGCGGCAAAGACATTGCCTTGGAGATACTCGGCGAAAAGACCGAACTCGACAAGCGGATGATCGACGAACTGGGTGACCCGCTGATTCACATGGTGCGCAACTCGGCCGACCATGGCATCGAGTCGCCCGAGGCACGACGGGCCGCCGGCAAGCCAGCTCAAGGCAAAGTCACGCTCAATGCCTTCCATCGCGGCAACCATATCGTGATCCAAGTTGTCGACGACGGCAAAGGTCTGGACCTGGAACGCATTCGGCGCAAAGCGGTGGACAAGGGCGTGGTGTCCGAGGCCGACGCCGAGCGCATGACACCCCACCAGGTGTATCAACTCATCTGGGAAGCAGGCTTCAGCACCGCGGAAAAGGTCACCGAGATTTCCGGCCGTGGTATGGGCATGGACATCGTGCGGTCGAAGATCGAAGGCGTCAACGGCACCGTCGAACTGGACAGCCGCCCAGGCCAAGGGACCACGTTCACCATCAAGCTGCCGCTGACCCTAGCGATTCTGCCCAGTCTGATGGCCGAAGTCGATGGCGACGTGTTCGCGCTGCCGATCGAATCGGTCGTGGAAATCGTGCGCGTGGGGGCCGACGATCAAGGCACGGTTCACGGGCTGCGCACCGCCAGGGTTCGCGGGCGCGTGATCTCGGTGGTCGATCTCGACGAAGTCTTTACTTGGTCTCGGCCTGCCAGCGCGCCCGGGGCGCGCCACGGCGACGACCTGACCTTGGTGGTGCTGGGGAGCGAACACCGTGAACTGGGGCTGGCGGTTGACCACCTGCTGGGCGAGGAAGACGTGGTGATCAAATCGCTGGCTGAAAACTACCGAAACGTAACCGGCATTGCCGGGGCGAGTGTCCTAGGCGATGGCCGGGTGTCACTGATTCTCGATGTACCCGCCCTGATTGAAATGGCTGCCCGTCCCGCCGTAGCGTTGTAACCGAAACCTGCCGCGAACCGATCCCATCTCAGTGATTTTGCGAGTTGGACCATGCAATCTGTGAAGTCGATCGACCCCGTGCAACTGGCCTTGCTGCACCAGTTGTTTGCCGCGGCCACGCACGAGGCGTCGGCGGCCATGAGCCGCTGGACCCATGGCCTGATCACGCTGACACTGGATGAAACCAGCGAGCTGCCCCTGGAAGAAGTGGCCCCCACCTTGAACCTGGGCGACGACCTGTTGACCATGGTTGTGTTGTCGCTCGAAGGGGATTTGGGTGGCGACATGATCCTGACCTTCGACGACGAAAACGGCCGGCAATTGGCCGCGTCGCTGGTCGGTCGGCCGAGCGGCCAGCAAGGCCCGTGGTCGGAACTGGAGATTTCGGCGCTGAACGAAACCGGCAATATCCTGAGCTGTGCTTATTTAAATGCCTTGCAACGGCTGATCGGCAATGTGCTCGTTCCCTCGCCGCCTTACTTCATTCAAGATTTCGGAGCCAGCGTGCTCGAGCAAGCCTTGCATGGGCAGGCCGAACATTCGGACTTTGCCTTGGTCTGTCGCACCCGCTTCCAGCGCGACGGCGCCGACCTCAATTGGTGCGTGCTATTCTTGCCTAACGCCACGTTGCGACAAGCGATGGAACACGCCCTGCTGTCGAACCCCTAATCGCGCCTTGCCTTGGTTGTCTGCCAGCTTGGTTCAAAACGCTCATCGACTACTAGTGAAGCAACTTGCCGCAGGAACGTTTGCATGCCCTCGGTAGCTTGGGAAACAGCAACGCCCACCACGGCCTCGGCCGGCATGGGGCAAATTGTTGTGGGCCGCGAGGTAGGCCAGTTGCAGGCCGTGCTCGGCTCGTGCGTGGGCATTGCTCTATTCCACCCGCGTTTGCGCTTGGCGGCGCTGGCTCATGTGGTGTTGCCCGACTCGGCAGGGAGACCCGGCACGCCGGGCAAATTCGCCGACACGGCCGTGCCCGAGATGCTGCGACTTCTGGAGCAAGCCGGCGCCCCGGCCGGCGGTCTGGTTGCCAAACTGGCCGGTGGGTCCAGCATGTTTGGCAAGGCCGGCCCCATGCAGGTGGGCGAAAACAATATCGCCGCAGTGCGTCAGGTACTCGAACGTGCTCGCATTCGGGTGCTG
>CAYSXM010000127.1:0-8981 GCA_964434905.1 uncultured Pirellulales bacterium
CGCGAGCATCAGCAGCCAGAGTATTCTTCGCGTCAGCCAGATCAAGAGCCGTGTCAACCAGAAGACAATTGCGAACTCGCTTCTCGACGGGTGTTTCGACCATTCGACCAACTTTTCGTCCCAGGCGTCGCGCTCGTAAACCACATAGGCGAACCATCCGTTGATGGAACGAATGATGTACGAGAGGCGCATCGCGCCACCCTGGGAAAAATGTCCAAATTCATGCGCCAGCACGCCCGTGAACTGGCGCAAGGAAAGCCCCGCCACCAGCGGTGCGCCAATGGTCAGCACCAGGTGATTGTTCAACATGCCGAGCCAACCGCGGTGGAAACCAGCCGACGCATTGACGGCGCAATCTACCACAATCTGCTGTGGCCGAGCGGCCCCCACCTTGTCGCACAACAACGCGATGAACTCGAACAGCAAGGGCTCTTGGGCCCGATCGAGAACCCGTTCGTCCGACCGCTTGGGGCGCGCCGCCAACAACGGCTTGAACATGAACAACAGCAGAATGCCCCCTGCCAGTAAGGGCCCACCATAGGCCAATAGCAACATGGTCACTCGTCGGCTACCGCCACTTCCGATGGTCGAAAACAGGCCCAGCCCCCAGTGGGTCGCATACTCGAACAGCAGATAGCCCACCCCGACCGCAATCGCCAGGTAAACCGCCGGCAGGATCAACATCACCAGGGCCACCAACAGCATCCCCAGGCGATAAAACAGCGACACCCGCGGAGCTTGGAACCGACCCTCAAATGCCGAACGCAGATTGCGCGCTGCTGCCCGGGCCGGCGCGCCACAGTGCGGACATGCGCTATGGCCCCCAGGCGCAGCACGCGCCATTGCATATTGCTGTCCACATTGATGACAGCGAACCTGTAGTTCCATGGCTGCCCCCCACGCTGCGGAAATTCGGCGCCGGCACCCATCGCACCGCGGCGACCTCGGTTCGGCAAGCGTACGGAAACCCGAGGATCCAGAGCCTAGCCGGGCCCTGACGCCACCCGACCGAAACGCCGACGGAGCCCCCCCGCGTTCCATCCGAAATTGTGGTCGCAGTTCCGCCAGCGTTCAAGCGTTTTGCAGCCACCGGTCCAGCCCCGTAGCCGCATCGTGGTCGCGTCAGCAGACGCCCACCGCAAACGCTCCGGCAGCCCGTTGAAGCATTCAACGAACTGCTAGATCAGGTCGGCTTCCTCGAACGAATCCTGGTCGTGCAACTGGTCTTGCACCAGATTCCAGAAGAACCAGTCCTGGCCCGCGTCGCCGTACAGGTGGTCCACCGCGCCGTCGTCCAGCACGTTTTCCCCGGGCACCAGGTACTTGTCATTGTTCAGACGGTCGGGGTTGCCCGGCCCGCGCACATTGGCGACGCGGTCGAGATAGGTTTGAACCGACAGCCATTCGTCGCGCATCTCCATCAGTTCGTAAATGGAACTGGACGTGAGCTGGAAGTTTCCGGCGATCAACAGGTCGTCGTCGGCCCCGCCCGACAGCGTGTCGGCCCCTAGCCCACCCACCAGCACGTCGCGGTCGCTACCGCCGTCGAGCAGGTCGTTTCCATCGCGCCCCAAGATCAAGTCGTCGCCGGCGCCGCCCAGAATCTGGTCGTCTTGGGCGCCTCCGATCAAGCTATCGGCGCCCGCTCCACCGTCGATGCGAATCGGCAGCAGCAGATAGTCGGCGGGGTCTTCGGTAAAAAACGCCAATTCGCCCAATAGCGCGTCGTCGCCATCGTAGCCATAGGCGCGCACTTCACCGGTAACCGCCAGTTCGGCGTCGCGCTGCACCGTCTCGTCGCCCCAGAAAATAAAGATCATGCCCGGGTCGCCCGAGACCGCAATGAAGTAGTCGTTGCCCGGCGTGCCGCCCCACTCCAAATCGACCAGCGTCGGATCGGCCAGGTTGGGCACCAGGCGATAGTCGCTCACCGTCACTATCAGCTCGAACGTGGCGCCTGTCTGGCCCAGGCCATCGGTCGCCGACACGCGCACAGGGTACGTTCCGCTGTCCACAAACAGATGCGACACCACCGGCGCCGCGCCCACCTGTGTGTCGTCCACCAGGCCGTCGCCGTCCCAATCGATTGCGAAAGTGAATGGCCCGCTGGCCACCGCGGGTGCCACATCTTGGACGACAAGCGTGAAGGTGCCCGTCGTGCCGCGCAACAAATCGCTGGCCCCGATCACCTCCACCCGCGGCGGAGCAATCACTGGCGTCAGCGTCTCGCCTGGTTGCAGGTCGACAATCGTGTCCCAGTCTGGGTTGGCCAGAAAGAAATCTTCATCTGCGCCCCCCACCAGCCGATCGGCGTCGGTGTCGTCGAACACCGATTGGTTCGCCGCCAGCAAGAAGGGCTCGTTGAACCCGCCCAATCCGGATAACAAGTGCGCCACGCGATCGGCATACGGTTCGCCGGTCGACCATTCGATCCAGGTCAGGCCGACCGCGTCGGGCCCGCCCAGGGCCGGAATGTCGAGCACGCCAGCCCACAGCAGATCGCTGCCGGCGCCCCCTTCGAGCGTGTCGGCCCCCCGATGCCCAATCAGTAGATCGTCGCCATCGGCCCCCACCAGCCAGTCGCCCAGGTCATCCGACTGCGCGCCGCCCCACAGCAAATCGCCCCCTGGGCCGCCATCCAGCGTGTCGGCGGCCGAACCGCCGACCAGAATGTCGTCGCCCGCGTCGCCGTGAAACTCCACCGGAATTTGCAGCGCGTTGTCGATGCCGAATGGAAACAGGTCGGAGACCACGATATCGTCGCCTCCCTGCCCATAAAACACCACCCGACCGTTGATGCCGCCCAGGCGGACTACATTCTCCACGTCGCCGGTATAGATAATGATCGCGGTCGCGTCCTCAGGGCTCTGCAAGTCGGGCGCCAGGAACACTTCGTCGACCGCGCCGTCGTCGCCGCCGTAGTACAGGTTGCGCACGCCCTGCTGATTCGGGTCGTTGCGCACCTGAAAGCGCTCGACTGCAACTGTCCGACTCGCCACGGCGCCCGACACGCCGCCAGGGTCGATGGCCCGCACGCGCGGCACCTGCGTGCTCACCGTGGTGAACACGTGGTTCAAGGTCAACCCGTTCCAGGGCCCGGCCTGCGAGGACTCGTACACATTGTCGTTGTCCCAATCGATTTCATACGTGAACAGCGCGCTGGGGTTGGCGCTCCAGGGGGCCGCGACCGAGGCCACGAACACCAGCGGTTCTCCCGGCACCGCGCTGTTGGGCCCCGCCAGCGCGGCGTGGGGCGTGGCCAACACCGTCAGTTGCCCGGAACTCGACACTGCCGACCGGTCGCCCGACGACACGCGCACCTGCACCTGATATGCGCCGGGCGCGGCGATACCCAGCGACGCCCGCGTGGCCGCGTCGACCAGCGGCGCCATACCGGTCACGTCGCCAAACACGCCGTCTCCATTCAGATCCCAGCGATAAGTCAGCGGTTGTCCCAGCGGATCGCTCGAGGCCGACGCGTCGAGCGTCAGGCTGTCGAATTCGCCCACCGCATAGGGGCCGCCCGATTGCGCCAGCGGCGCCTGTTCCGAAGTATCGAGCCGATAGAACCCGGCGCCGCTACCGTTGATGTTGGCCGAAAAATACACTCCGTCACCGTCGACCAGGAACCGGCTGGGGTTGAACCCTTGGACCGGCGCCAGTGGGTTGTAAAACTCGAAGGTGCCCTCGCCCGTACCGTCCGATCGCCACAACCCGCGCGCGTTGTCCGGGCCCGAGCCGCGCACGTACAGATAGTCCCCGGCGGCCACTAGCGCCGGCCCCAAGCTGACCGCGCTATTGGCAACGGCTTCCGTGCGACTGGGAATCAGATCCTTCACCAGCCGGGTGCCCGCCGCGGTGCCATCGGTAACCCATAACTCGTCGGCCAATTCTTTCCCATTGGTGAAGTACAAGCGGTCCTGAAACATGGTCAGGTTCCAGGGCACGAAACCCAAGGCCGGCAGCCGATAGGTCCCCGCCGCCGTGCCATCGGAAACGCCAATATGGTGCGTCCGAGCTACGCCGTCGTACAAGTAATAGCCCATCCGCCCACTGAAACCAGCCGTGCCGGCCGCCAGCGGTGTGGCCGTGTTCTGCACCACCTGCGTGGCCGTGGCCGAGGTACCCGAAGTCTGGTACAGCGCAATGCTCGCGTTTGTCTCCGACACGCTGCCGCTGGTGTTCGTGGCGAGAAAATAGACGCTCCCGCCCAGCGCTACGGGCGCCAGATCGGCGCGGTAGAGAGCCAGGCTGGGCGAAATGTTCTGCGTGCCAGCCAAGGTGCCGTCGGAAAAACGGAGGAGCACGTCGTTATAGGTAAACAACACGCCACCGGCGACCGCCCAAATGCTCTCCGTCCGCATGGAGCTCGACGACGCGTAATTGTAGAGCTTCAACGTTCCCGCCGAAGTGCCGTCGGTAACCCACAATCCATACTGGCCATTGCCACTCGTGCTCGCCTTGAAAAAGGTTTTGCCGGCCGAATACACCAGGTCGGATTCGAGATACGTCGGATAGGTGCCCGTATTTCGCAGCACCGAGGTACCCGACGGGGTGCCGTTCGACTTCATGACCGTCACGCTGGAACTGGTCGAGCGGTAATATTGCCATTCGGCCACCGCAGGCAGTGGGTTGGCAGGGTTGTCCACGCGCCAGGTATTGGCGGAAGTACCGTCGGTGCGAAACAGCTTTGTCGCGTCCGTGCCGCGCACAAACACCTCGCCCCCCACGACCCGCGCGAAGCTGCTGAAAGAAACGCGGCTCCCCTCGGTCTCCAGGGGATACGTCGTGTCGCTGGCCGGATCGTGGGCCCACAACTCGGTCCCACTGGCGTTGCGCACGGGGAACAGCGCCCGGCCGTTGGGCAGCGTCACCGCCGTCGGCGGAAGCGCCGGAGGTGTCAGGCTGGATGACGAACCGATGATGGTTGGTCGGCGGTTGATTTCCAGGCCGACGGCCGCCGCATCCACGTCGCCGGCGCTGAACAACTCGTAGGCTCGGTTGGTGCTCGTGTTGCCGCCAATGTAGTTCGCGAACAGCGCGCGGCTTCCGATTCTGGTCGCCGTAAAACTAGTAGTTGTCAGAACGCTGGATTGATAAATCCGGCTGGTGCCCGCGGGCGTGCCGTCGCTGGCGTTGATGGCGGTATACAACACCGTTCCCCCAACTCCCTGGGAAACGGTGCTATAGAAGTACACTCGATTTCCCGCCGCCACGATGTCGGCACCCGACAGCGCGACCCCCGGTTCGCTACTCACCAGTGAGACGCTGTCCGAGGAAGTCGTCAGCCGCCGCAATCCTCCCGACAAGAAGTAATAGTCGCTACCCAACTGCGTCACTTCGGTCAGTTCCACTTGGCTGCCACCAGGCACTAAATCCGTTCCGGCCGCGTTGCCGGTGGACCGGCCGACATTGATGGGGTAATCGACGCTGCCCACGCGCCGGGTGTAAGTGAACCACAACGCGCCGTCGATCCACTGCAGGTTCCGCGGATCCGCACTGTTCGGCAGCACGTAGGTCGTGACGGTGGGATACCCGGCAGTCACGGTGCGAGTGGTCGGATCCAAGTTCTTCAAAAGCCCGGTGCCCGCCAGGGTACCATCGCTGGTGAACAGTTCACGGTCGAAGGCCGTGTAGCCCAGAAAAAAAATAACGCCGACCTGGGGAAAAGGCCTCGGCTTGGTGTAGCCGGGCACCGTCACGCTCGACAGCGTGGCCTGGAAATAGGCCTTGCCGTCCGGCCCCACCAGGTACTCTGAAACGTCGGATCGCAGTACCGTGGCGGTGCCATCTCCGTTGACGAGATACAACGTGCCCTGGGTCGCGGAGGTAGTCGCACTCGTCTCGTGCGGAGTCCGGTACACCAGGTTGCCGCTAGACAACCTAGCCACGGAATTCAATTCGAAGTCCCAATAATCCGAACCGCTCCCTTCGACCTCGGTGCCTGCCACGGTGCCGTCGGTGCGGATGAGCGTCCCACTGGTACCTCCGAACTTTTGCGTGTACCAAATGGCGTTCTCATAGAGTCGTGGACCTTGGTCCACGCTCACGTTCAAGCCGGCTGGCACGCTGACGGGCTGCGTTCCAACGGACGTGCCGTCGGTCTGCCACAAGCGGTCGCCCGATCGGAAGTACAGCGTGCCGGCGAGCACCGCGGTTTCGCCGCTGACGGCGCTCAGAGCCGCACTGAGCAACTGCGTGCCCGCTTCGGTCCCGTCGGTGGAATACAGGTCGACATACCCGGCACTGCCAGGGTTTTGCAGAAACAACAGCGCCTGGCTACCCAGCGCGGTTGCCGACAAGCCTGCTGTGGCGGTGCGCCCCTGCCCCAAGCTCGGTATCCAATAGGTTCCGACGGGCGTGCCATCGCTGCGCAGCACCTGTTCGAGCCCATTGGCCTGCACGCGCAACAGCGCCGCACCGTTGACGGTGCCCAACAAATTGATCGCACTGCCGGCCGCGCCAGGGCTCAGGTCACGCAGCAAATAGGTGCCCGCCGCGGTGCCGTCGGTGCGCCACAACTCGCGACCGTGCAACCCGTCGTCGGCTTCCACCAAGGCAATGTCGGTTCTCGTAGTGACTAAATATTTGGGAAAGCTAGGTAGCGTGTCGAACGTTTGCTGTGCCAACAATTCGGGCGCGCCGGCCGACAGCAGCCGCCGATCTTCCAGCATGTCGATCGCCAAGGGGCGCCGCCGCGGACCGCGCCGACCGCTGGCCCGTGACCATTCCGCCGCTGGTCGGCGCCGGTCACCTTTCCAATTCCAGATTGCACGTTTCATGGAATGCGCCCCGGCTGCCAAAAGGCGCCAGTTTCGTCGGAAACCAGTCGCTATTGTAGGGCTTCAGGGGGGGGGGGGCGCCAAGTGAAAACCAGGCCATGAAAGCATATCGAGCGGGGCCCAGAACCCCCAATTGCTTCGGGTACCCGCAGAGAACCTGCGGATAACCGAAACGCAGCTTCGGAGAACCGCGGTCTGGCCTGGCCTGGGGTGCCTGCGCAAACTAGGTGCCGGACTGGGAGCCGGGCTGCTAAAGCAAGTGCCGGGCCTTCACCTCCAGGTAGCGATTGACCAGGGGTGCGGTCAGATCTTCGGGATAGGTGTCGAGCGTGAGCACGCCCCGGCTAGTCAGGTCGGCCAGTACCTGACGGCGCCAGCACAGCAGGTCGGCCGCGGCGGCTGCTTGATACAAGGCCGTGCCGCGCGGGTCGACCTGTTCCGCCGCTTGGAACACGCGACGATCGCGCAGCAAGACGCCCAGCGGCAGATGTCGGCCGACCAGGTTCGCCAGGTACTCTTGCACCTGGTGGCTATTCACTTCGTCGATCACGTTGGTCACCAGGACCACCAGCGCTCGTTTGGAAGCGCGCCGCGCCAATTGCAAGAAGGCCTGGTCGTATCGCGATTCGACTAGCCGCGGGAACTGGTCGAATACGGCATGCAGCAGCCGATTCATCTGGCCCAGGCCGCCGCGCGGTGGTGTGAAGCTGTGGATTTCATCGGAAAAGCACACCAACCCCACGGCGTCGCCGCGCGTCAGCGCCACATAACTCAGCATGAGCATGGCGTTGAAGGCATGGTCCAACAAACTAAGCCCCGCGGCCTGGTTGGCCATCATCCGCCCACAGTCGATCAGAAACACCAACCGCTGGCTTTGGTTCTGCTGATAATCCTTCACCGTCAAGCGACCGCGTCTCGCGGTGCTGCGCCAATCGACATGTTTCGGATTGTCGTCGGGCGTATAGTCGCGAAGCCGCTCGAATTCGTTATCTTGTCCTAGCCGTCGCGAGCGCCGCACGCCGACTAAATTCAAACGATCGCGCCGGGCCAACACCGCGTAGCGGGCCAATTGCACCATGTCCGGGTAGACGTGCAATGCCGTCGCCACGTCGTAATCGAGGTAACGCTGCCAGAGCCCCCACCGCGAGGTTACCTTGAGATGGGTCTGGGCCAGGTTGAACGCGCCGCGGCGGCGGCTGCGCGCCGAATATTCCAAAGTGATCTGGCTTTCGGGTGGGAGCAACACCAGGAACTCCGCGGGCGTGGCCTCCAACTCGGCCGGCACGCCGTCGCGAATCCAGACGGTGCGGCTGCGCTTCGAATGGTTGGTCACCACGAGCGTCACACCGTGTGGCTTGGCCAGACTGGCGCTACGCACCGCCGACCGCGAGATTTCGAAATCGCGCCGGCGCGGCAGCGACCAGATGTCTGCCAGGGCCAGCGCCGCAATCACGATTTCGAGCGCGACCAACGGTACGACCAGGTCGGGCCAAGCTACCAGCGAGAGCGACAGCACTGCCGCCGCGCCCGTCAGCAACACCAGCGGCCGGTGGGGATACACGCGCCCCCCCCAGGCCAACGCGACCAACGGGCCGGCCAGGCCCAACCCGCACAACGTTACGAACAGCAGGCCACTCACAGACGGGGTACCTCGACCGTGCGCAGCAATTCGGACAGCGCCTCATCAACGTTGCGCCCCTCGACCTCGGCTTCGGCGGTAAGAAACACCCGGTGGCGCAAGGCCGGCAAGGCCAGGTGGACCACGTCGTCGGGAACGGCGTAGTCGCGCCCTTGAAACGCGGCCAGGGTCCGGGCACCCTGCATCAGTGCGATTCCCGCGCGGGGCGAGGCACCCAGGTGGAAGGCAGGCCACTCGCGGGTCAAACGCACCAGGCGGTTAATGTAATCGATGACCTTATCGTCGACGCGAACCAACGACGCCCGCCGCGAGAGGGCCAGGATTTCCTGCGGCGAAGTCACCGTGGGAACGCGCAGCAAATGCTCGTCGAAGTCTTCTTGCTGGCCATGGCGCTTCAAAATCTCGATCTCTTCTGCGGCAGCCGGATAGGTCGCCGTGATCTTGAATAGAAAACGATCCAACTGCGCCTCCGGCAGGTTGTAAGTCCCTTCCGATTCAATCGGGTTCTGCGTGGCCAACACCAGGAACGGGCGCTCGATCCGGTGGCTGTGGGTGTCGAC
>CAYSXM010000128.1:0-8956 GCA_964434905.1 uncultured Pirellulales bacterium
AATCCGGGGGTCTTCCCGCGCGGCCGTTTCCTGTTGGGCCGCGGTGACACCCGCAGGCACCTCGATCCGCCCGCGCAACTTGCCGCGAATCTGCACCGGAATTTCCACCACGGCGTCGCGCAGCCAGGCCTCGTTGGCCACGGGCCACGTTTCGTGGGCCAGGCTCTCGGTGTGTCCCAGGGCCTGCCACAACTCTTCGGCGATGTGAGGTGCAAACGGCGATAGCAGTAACACGAAGGGTTCAATTGCCGCGCGCGGCCGCGCATCGCTTTTGGTCAGGGCGTTCGTGAACTCCATCATCTTGGCGATCGCCGTATTGAAGCCGAGCTGCTCCAGGTCGCGCGTCACACCGTGAATCGTGCGGTGCAACAAACGTTGCTGGTCCGCGGTCAACTCGATGGCCGTTACAGCCGGATGCAACACTACCGCTTCGACCCGATCGTCGATCACCAAACGCCACACCCTATCGAGAAAACCACGAACGCCGTTCACGCCGGTCGTGCTCCACGGCTTGGTGGCCTCGAGTGGGCCCATGAACATCTCGTATAAGCGCAACGAATCGGCGCCATATTCGGCCACCACCTGGTCGGGATTGACCACGTTGCCCCGACTCTTCGACATTTTATGGGCGCGGCTGTCGAGGCGTATTTCCTCGTCGGCCGTCAAGACAAACGCGTCTCCCTTTTTCTTCGCTCCTTCGGCCGCAACCTTGACCGGCGACAGCACCGAGCCCGCCGGATCATGCGGAGAATCCTCTGGCCCCACGGTGCGAACTCTGTCGGCACTGACCCAGGTGCCCGCCGGGTCGCGATAACCGGTGAATTCCACCTCGCCCAAAATCATCCCCTGGTTGACCAGCTTGGCAAACGGTTCGGTGGTGCACACCAGCCCTCGATCGTACAGCACCTTGTGCCAGAAACGGGCGTACAGCAAATGCAACACGGCGTGTTCCGCGCCGCCGATGTACAAATCGACGGGCATCCAAGCCCGTTCAATTTCCGGATCGACCAGGGCCTGTTCGTTGGTCGGATCCAGAAAACGCAAAAAGTACCAACACGACCCCGCCCACTGGGGCATGGTGTTGGTCTCGCGCTTGTACCGACGGCCATCGATCAGGGGATAGAGCCAGTCGTGGGGCGCCATCTCGAGCGGTGGATCGGGTCGACCGTGGGGCTGGAAGTTTTCCAGTTCCGGCAGGTCGACCGGCAGTTGCGCCACGTCGACCGCGCGCACCAAGCCGGTCGGATTTCCCGCCTCGTCCAGTTCGTGCAAAATGGGAAATGGTTCGCCCCAAAGATGCTGCCGGCTAAACAGCCAGTCGCGCAGCTTGTAGTTCACCGCGCCCCGCCCCAGACCCTGCGCAGCCAGATCGGACGTGACACGTGCTTTGAAGTCCGCGGTCGGCAGGCCATCGTAGCTGCCTGAATGTACCGCCCGGCCGGCACCCACAAAGGGCCGGCGACCCGCCAACACCAGGGCGCGATGGTCCGCGGTTTCTTGATCGCCAGGGTCGACCACCGCCACGACCGGCAGGGAAAACGCCACCGCAAATTCGTGGTCGCGTGCGTCGTGGGCCGGCACCGCCATGATGGCACCGGTACCGTAGTTTGCCAGCACATAGTCGGCGACCCAAATCGGAATCGACGCGCCATTGGTCGGGTTCACTGCAAAGGCGCCGGTGAATACGCCCGTCTTTTGCTTGGCCAGGTCGGTGCGATCCATGTCGCTCTTGCGGGCCGCCTGGGTGCAATAATCCTGCACGGCCTCGCGCTGCGCGGCAGTCGTCAGTCGGGGTACCTGGGGATGCTCGGGTGCCAACACCATGTAGGTGGCGCCGAACAGCGTGTCGGGGCGTGTCGTATAAACGCGCAGCGCGTCCTCGTCGGGCTTGCGCGGGAAACCCGCTTGCGCCCGTTGAGCAACCCACCGAGCGTACGCTTCTTGACGCGCGGAGTCTTGGGCCTCGTTGCCCACGCACTGGTTGCCTGTACCGACAAAAAAGTCGACTTCGGCGCCGGTACTACGGCCGATCCAGTTGCGCTGCAGCGCCTTGACTCCCTCGGGCCAATCGAGCTGCTCCAGATCTCGCTCCAGTCGGTCGGCATAGGCGGTGATACGCAGCATCCATTGTCGCAGGGCCACACGCACCACCGGGTGGCTGCCGCGTTCGCTCACGCCCCCTATCACTTCTTCGTTGGCCAACACCGTGCCCAGCGCCGGGCACCAGTTGACCGGTGCCTCGAGCTGGTAGGCCAGTCGATGATCGTCCTGGAAGCGACGCACTGCATGCTCGCCTGCGCGGCGCACATCGTCCGGAATCGGCAACTCGGCCAGCGGCCGGCCACGATCCAACTGGGGGTCGTACCAGGTATCGAACAGTTGCAGGAAAATCCACTGCGTCCAACGAAAATAGGCCACGTCGGTGGTGGCCACCTCGCGGCTCCAGTCGTAGCTGAAGCCAAGCATCTGCAACTGGCGCCGAAAATTGGCGATGTTGCGCTCGGTCGTCAGCCGAGGAGGTGTCCCGGTTTTCTTGGCGTGTTGCTCGGCCGGCAGGCCAAACGCGTCCCACCCCATGGGGTGCATGACGCTCTTGCCTCGCATCCGCTGGAATCGACAGACAATATCGGTCGCCGTATAGCCCTCGGGGTGGCCGACGTGCAGCCCCTCGCCGCTGGGATAGGGGAACATGTCCAAGACATAGAGCTTAGGACCCAGCGGCAATCGGGGTGTGCGAAACGTTTCCTTTGCCAGCCAATGTTGCTGCCACTTCGGCTCGATCAAGGCGGGGTTGTATCGAGGCATAACGTGTTCTAGTTAAACGGTTTAACAGTCACCGACGGGACCCAATCTGCAGCCCCTGGTACGCCATCTGCGCACGCTGCGCAGTTCCCATCGCTACCGCAAATCGGCCCAGCGTGCGCCGCCGACAGGCCCCAGGGGGGCCCGATTTTAATGCCGCCGCGACCGATCGGCAAACATGGCGACACGGTCCCCCACGGCACGTGCGGGGGGTGCGGCCCCCCTTGATCTTGAGTTGGCCGTGACGATCGGCTACAAGCCCGCCCTGCGCCGCGTGCCGCGAAGCCGCTGTTTCTCTGGCTCGCCACCCGAGTCACTGCGCGGCGCAGGCGCCAGCGCGGTGCGGCGCCACCGGTCCGCAGACGCCGCGCGCGTCGGGCAGGTTCGAATCGGGGCCGTGCAGATCGCCAGGCGAGCGAACCTGCGACGTCCGCTGGAGGTAGGGCCATGCGTAGTGCGACGCGGTCGGTGTTGCTGTCTTACTGGCTGCTGTCGTATGGCGCGCGGTGGACATTGGCCGACCCCACGTTTCCCTATTCGGCGCAAGTCAATGCCCCCAATGTTTACGTGCGCAGCGGGCCCGGCGAGGAATACTATCCCACCGCGAAACTGCCCCAAGGCATGACTGTCGAGGTGTTTCGCCACGATCCGGGCGGCTGGTTCGCCGTGCGGCCACCGGAAGATAGCTTTAGCTGGGTACGCGCCGACATGGTCGAACCGATCGACCATCGCCGAGCGATCGTGAAACACCAGCGAGTGGCGGCCCGAGTGGGCAGCGCCTTTAGCGATGTGCGCGACGTAATCCAAGTACAATTGGAAAGTGGCGAAGAGGTTCTGGTGCTCGAGGCGCAGCGCTTCGACACCGGCCAGGGAACCCAGGTGTGGTACCGCATAGCGCCTCCGGCCGGCGAATTTCGGTGGATTTTTGGACGGTTTTTAGATCCCGCCCCCGGCAGCCAAGATCGAATGGTCAAGCGATCACCGCGCGACCGCCCCGTTGAACCAGTGGCCCGCGACGTTCGACGACGTTCCGACCGCGATGATTTAGCCGCGCGCGCGCCGGTGTCGGGTGCAACAACCGCACATTACCTGCCGCCGAAGCGAGGTACTCAGCCGGAACATCTTCCCGCTGTTGAAGCGAGCGACCCGGACCCCGCCGAGTCGGAGGCCGTCGCCAGAGACCACGAGCAAAATTCCGATCAATGGCACGGACGCCCGGCGGCGGAACAGGTGGCAGGCTACGCGCCAGCACCGCGCCGTGGCGGTGCGCGAGATCGAAATAGAATGCGCCCCCACGTGGCCCAGCGCGACGCGACCACCGGGGAACCTCTCGACGGCGACGCCGAAGACCCCACCGAATCGGACGAGTGGGCCGAGCAGGAGCCAGCAACTGAGTCGGAATACCCAGAAGAATCCGACGCTGCTGATGCCGCTGCCGACGACCACGCGGCAGTCGACGATCGCGAACCAGCACGGAGCGTGGTTGAGGAATCTGACGCACCGGCCCGGCGGCGCCGGCGGAGTCGTGTGGCCAGCGCGCCGATCGACACCGAACGATCGACACGCGATGCCTTCGAGTTCGATTCACTCGACGATGCCTCGGCGGGTGCCGACGCCGGCAATCTGGCCGAATTGGCGCCACCGCCACGCAGCACGCGATTTGAGCCGCTACCCAACGACTTGAGCGAGACGGAATTCCAAGCAGCGCTCGACCAACTCGACCTGGCCCTGGCAGCAACGGTCAGTCAGGACACATCTGCTTGGGAACTGGGCTCGCTAACGGCACGAGCAGACGAGTTGCTGGCCCGCGCCGAAACGGCGCTCGAACGCGGACGCGTGCGGCTGATCGCCAAGAAAACCGCGCGATTCTCCGAGATCCAGCGCCGATCGCGCAACCCCGGGGCGGGACGCTCTCTGGCCGCGTCGCCAGACACCCGTGCCACACACAGCTCGGAGCGTGCGCGCGGTCCTAACTACGACGGCGCCGGCAAGCTGATGCGCGTGGTGGCCGGACGCGCAGGCGACCCCGCCTTTGCGTTGGTCGATCGGCAGGGTTTGGTGCGGTACTATGTCACGCCAGCGCCCGGCATCAACCTGCGGCACTATGTGGGCCGCGAAGTTGGTCTTAGCGGTTCATTAGGCTATTGGCCGGAACTCAATACCCAGCACGTTACGGCGCAGCGGGTCACCCTGTTGGATTCCGGCCTGCCATTGCGGTAGCAGTCGCGTAGGGCAGGCCGTGCCTGCGGATTACGGACTGGCTCGACCCCAACGAACGCGCAATAGATTGCCGGTGCGTTGAGGTGAGGTGTCGAGTGCATACCAACGTTCGGCGGCATCCCAGTCACCGAGTGCTTCGTAACAGCGGCCCAGGTTGTAACGTGCCCCGTTCGACCAGGGTCCCTTGGGCCAAATCCCCAGTGTGCGCGTATTCAGATAGCTGATCGCCAAGGGATAGTCGCCGCGTTCATAGGCCACCAACCCCAACCAATACGATGCATCTTGCTTGGTAGCACGGATCGCGTCGCGTTGGGGTTCGGTCAAAGGAACCGATTCGACATCCTCGTCGGCCGGTCGCGCCATTTGGTACAGCAAGTTGGCGCTGCGCTCGCGGGCCTCGCCCAGATAACGCCCTTTGAGGTGTAATAAGCGCGCCTGTTGCAGCGCCACAATGGGGGTTTGCAGGTCGCGCGGCTGCCCGGGCAGCAATTCAGGGCGATAGCGCATGGTGCTTTCCATGGCGGCCTGCACGGACTCGGGTCGAATCGCCGCGGCGAGTTTGGCAAATGGGTAGGGCCAAAGCTGCACGGCTTGAATGTGCGGTTGGCCCTGCAAGCGCGCGGCAATTTCCGTCGGCCGCACGGCGAGCCGCAGACGATCGTCGCCCACGAGCTGCGCGTTCATGACCTCGACCCGTTCGGCAAGAAACCCTGCATTTCCCTCGACATAGGCACGGCACTGAGCCAGGTCGCTGGCCCGAATCGGATAGGCGTGCTCGGCATCGAGATCCATTTGCCTCAGCACGGCGTCGTCGGTGGCCGCTTGCGCCAGGCTGGCGATCCCCTGCCCTTGAGGACCCGGAATCGGCACACCCAGCGTGGGCTCGAACAGCCGCAGCTCGCCCTCGTGTAATAGGGCCGGCACCCAATCGCGCCACCCGCCCGGCGCCTGATTATCAGCGACCGCCAAGATCACCACGTCGAGCCCCTGCTGCCGGCACACCAGCATGAAACACCAAGCGCGATCCAGTGCCGACCCATGGCCCGTTTGCAGCACCGAGCGTGGCAGTTGAACCAGGGCCGAAGCGTGGCGAGCATCGTCATCGAGTTGAATATTGCGCACGACCCAGTCGAACAATCGGGTAGCGCGGGCCAGGTCATCGAGGTTGTCTCCTCGAGCCTGGGCCGCCACGTTGCGGCAGGTAACCACTTCGAGCAAATGGTTGGCGTCAAATACGTTGAAGCGCCAACGCTTTAGATCGGCCAAAGGGCGCAGTTGCCGCAACTCTGTGGGCAATGTCTCGATCAGCGCGTCGGGTTTCCAGTCGTCGGACGGCTCGCGCGACCGCAACCACTGGTTCAAACGCTCCATGGTTTGCACCAGCATCTGCTCGGTATTGAAATCCTCCAATCGATCGAGGCTGGACACGACCGTGTTCAACAACATGTCGGTCGTCCGCGCGTCGGCAGATGGCAGTTCGAGACCATCGCTGTCGATCGACGCAGGCGTGCTGATCCAGAGCAACGTGCCGATGAACACCAGCGCCGCCACGAGTAGGGCCCCGTGGAACCGACCAAACTGCCGGCTGCCGGCTTCCTCGCTGGGTGGGGCTGCCGGAGAGGGGTGAGGACCCGACGTGGGCTCAGACATGCCAGGCCTCCACTACCTGCCGAATTGCCAGCACGCGCTCTAAGAGCGCGCCGAATTGGTCCAACGGTACCATGTTGGGCCCGTCGCTAGGCGAACGATCGGGGTCCGGGTGGGTCTCGAAAAAAAGACCGTCTACTCCCACGGCCGTGGCTGCGCGGGCCAGGGGCTCGACCATGGCGCGACAACCCCCCGTGGCGTGGCCTAGCCCCCCGGGCTCCTGCACACTGTGCGTGGCGTCGAAGATCACGGGAACGCCCAACGCCTGCATTTGGGGTATGCCGCGAAAATCGTTGACCAGTCGGCCATAGCCAAAACTAGTTCCTCGTTCGCACAACAACACGTTTCCGCAACCGCCACCCGTCAGCTTATCGACCACATGACGCATGTCCCAGGGGGCCAGGAACTGGGCCTTCTTCACGTTCACGGCCCGGCCAGTTTGCGCCGCGGCCAATAGCAAGTTGGTTTGTCGGCACAGAAAAGCGGGAATCTGTAGCAGTTCGCACACCTCGCTCACCGGCTGGGCTTCGTGGGCTTCATGAATATCGGTAGTCACCGGCAGACCCGTGGCCTGGCGCACCCGATCTAGGATCGACAGCCCAGACTCCAGTCCCGGTCCTCGATAGGCCGACGGACTGGTGCGATTGGCCTTGTCGAACGACGCCTTGAACACCAGTTGAATCGGCAGTCGATCCGCCAACCTCCGCAGATGCTCGGCGATTCGTAACGTCAGCACTTCGTTTTCCATGACACACGGGCCGGCAATGATCAATAACCGCTCCGCGCGACCCACGCGATAGGGGCCGACTTGCGCTACGCCAACTGCGCCCACGCCAGGCGGCGATGCCGGAGACGAGCTCGTGTCGAGGCGCTCATCCGAATTGGGCGACGATTCGGATCCGTCCGCAAACTTCGACATGCTCGCCTCCGCCAAGTTGGGCAGATTCGGGTTGTAGAACTGGGAACCGTCTGCTCCTGGCGGCACAATCTCTCGCTCGAACCGGTAGGACACCAGCGTTCAAACGCTGGCCGATCCGACCGATGACCACGCACAGGGCAAGAAAATTCCGCTAGCCCGCCGCCCCATGTCGGAAGTGTAACGTCAATGCGCCTGAACGTGGTTCCCTGCCCGGCAAGATCAGTAACCGGACCGAGGGGGTGCCTTGTCGCCAGCTCAGAGCAACACCGCGGCCAAACGTCATTTGCTCCGATTTCTGGTCGGTTTGCCGGGTCGCCGGGCCGGGATGGTCCGATCTCAGACTGATCTCAGACTGATCTCAATTTGCAAACGGTCTCAAATTGAGAATCGATGCGTCGTTCTCAGCCACCTAGTGCAGCTTCGAGCACTTGTCGCAGCTTGTTGCATAATGCGACCGTTGGCGATCTCAAGAATTTTATTTACGTAACATATTACGAATAAACACGTTGCGTACATGGGTCATGCCGTGGGTGAGTTTGTTTTCCGCGTGGCACCATTCGTGCTTTAACGGTCGATCGCCTGCGAGAAATCGCTGGCACAACAAACTGGCCCGCGGGGCCTCTGGCGACGGTCAGCGAGTCGACTAACTTGCCCCTGGTCGGCTTGCAACGCTACCTGAGTGTGGCGAGTCAGAGGCCCCCATTTATTCATCCTCGTGTCTGGTGGCCCAACTCATCGGCCACCGACACGTTTTTGCCATCGTCGCCCGCGGCGGCCATACAAAACGCCCCGCGGGAGAAACCAGATCGCCCGGCGGGACTGCACCACAACACCGGAGTTTCTACACTGTCCGCACCCCGCCGGGCACTGGTTTCCTTCACAGACGAACCTGGCCTGTCCGATTCGCGGCGTGTTCAGCCGCTGGAATCGACCCGCAATTCCGGTTGCGCTCCGCAGACGTGTCAGGGACCTTGGAAGGACACGCAATGCGGACGTTTTGCGGTTTGGCCGCCAGCGGATTGGCTCGTTGGGGACAGCGTCTCAGCCGATCAATAGCACACCCGACCATCGGTCCAGTACACTGACCTCGCCGAACAGTTACCCGAGCCGGGGCCGCGCTTGTTGGCGAAGTTACGGGCACCGGGTCGACCATAGGATATTGACGGAACCACTCCCTTGGTCTAGGTTTACGCATTCGCCGCAGGGTCCGAACGGCGGCCTGCGGGGTCCCCAGCCAGCGTAGCTTCAATTGGCAGAGCACCGCATTCGTAATGCGGGGGTTAAGGGTTCGACTCCCTTCGCTGGCTCTTCCGGCCCCCCCGTCGTACGAGCATCTGGCAGAGGCTCGTACGAAAATCCGACGGAAGT
>CAYSXM010000129.1:0-8936 GCA_964434905.1 uncultured Pirellulales bacterium
GCGGGTTCGGGGTCGTTCCGCGTCACCCAGCAAAGCTGGGTTGACGCTCCACTAGCACCCGGTCGCCGGCACGAATGGGGGTGCCGCTACCGGCTCGTCCAGTGGTGCATGGCGGGCACGGCCCGTCGCGCCATTGTGCATGGCTGCGATGGAAGCATGGCAGCAAACACGCAGTTGGTCTTCGTCAAGCACGCCGAAGGTCTAAAAGGCGCGTCGAATTCTCGCGCGGGCTGCAGGCACCGCGACCCGGCACACGCGGCTGGTTTCTGGCCGGCCGGGCACGCCATCTCGGCAAGTGGCCGCGAATCTGATGAAATGGCCGCTCCCGGTGCGCACTGGCTGGTGATCGGAATCGCCACGGACCACGCCCATTCACTCTCCCCCGACTCGCGGAGTCGCCCACCATGAGCGAGCGACCCTTGGTGCGGCTGCACGTCCACGAACACACGGCCACTTTGGTGCTCGATCGGCCGGAAAAGCGTAATGCACTGAGTCGCGAGTTGCTCTCTGAGTTGGCACAACTGTTCGACGACCTGCGGCAAGAACGCCGTGTGAGTGCGGTGATCGTCAGTGCCGCCGGCAGTGCTTTCTGTGCCGGCATGGACCTCGACGAGATGCTCGACACCAGTCAACAGCCAGACGCGGCGGCACGCTGGCAGGCGGATGTTTCGCAGTATCTCGAATTGATCGAGGCCATGCTGTTGTTTCCCAAGCCCTTGATCGCGGCCGTCGGCGGCGCGGCGCTGGCCGGTGGGGCAGGGTTGGTCTTGGCCTGCGATCTGGTCGTGGCCGACGAACACGCTCAGTTCGGCTTGCCCGAACCGCATCGCGGACTGGTGGCCGCGGTGATTGCGCCCTTGTTGACCTTTCGCATTGGTGCCGGACAGGCGGCCTATCTGTTGCTGTCGGGCCAAACTATCGACTCTTCCACGGCGTTTCGCCTGGGCCTGTTTCACGAACAGGTCGCTGCCGACCAACTGTGGTTGCGCGCCATGAAGTTGGCCAGCCAATGTGCGTTAGCCGCGCCCCAGGCATTGTTACTAACCAAACGCATGTTGAATGAAACCATCGGCGAGCAACTTGGCGCCCTGCTTTCGGCAGGTGCCGCGCTCAGCGCCGCCGCCCGCACCACCGAGGCGGCGCTCGAAGGGCTGCGCGCGTTTCGCGAGAAACGCGTTCCGCAGTGGCCCTGATCGCACCGCCCGCGCCCGGCGGTTGGCTGCCTGGTTCACGGGGCCGGGTGCGTACCCAATGCTAGCGGCGACCTTCCGCGCCGCTCGTTGTCGGACGCGTTGCCGACCGACCGGCCGGCACGTCGAGTCGGCGCCCCACCACCATCTTCATTTCGGGCCGCGGCAAGCGGTTCCGTTCGCAAGAAACGACCGCCAGCCGTTCCCAGGCAAAAGGCAATGGCTGCGGCCGAAAATCGGTGGAGTCCTCGAAGCAAAAAAACTCCACTTCACCAGGCACCGCGTCGCAGCTTGCCGGCCAGGCCAACTGCTTGATCGGTCGACCGTACAGATAAGCGAACACATGGTGCGCTGGACCAAAGCTCCACAGGGCGCCTGCCCCCGGCACCTCGGCCCGCAGCTTGGCCACCTGGGCAGCAGTGGTTTCCGATCGGCCCGCCGCGACGTCGCCCATCACGCCCACCTGCCAGACCGCGGCCCACATTCCCCAGGCCGCCAGCGCCGTCACCAATTGGCGGTCGTTCCCTTCGCCGGCAGTGCGCCAGCCCCACAGCACCGTGGCTAGCACCGCGCTGATCGCCAGACTGCTGGCGGCAGCCGCGGTTCCGATCAGCCCCATTCGGGGCCACCACACCACTGCTACGGTGGTCGCGCCCGTCACGAGCATCAACCAACACCCCCCTTGCACGATCCAAGGTACGATCCGAGTCTCTCGCTTCGGTGAAATTTGTGATGCGGTTAGCAACGCACAACGAACCGACACGGCTTCGACCACCGCGCCCAGCAAAACCGCCAGGCAAGGGTACATCGGCATGAAATACCGGGGCTTTGCACCGGGCGTGAGCCAGCACGTGGGAAACGACACTGCCAATGCGACCAGCATGAACGCCACCTGCGAGCGCCGAGGAACTGCTTGCCGTACCCGGCGGTCGAAAAGTGCTACCGCCCACATCGACCAAGGAAACAAACAAGCCACGATTTGGCCTGGGTAGCTCGCCGCATGGCCCAACATGGTCAGCAGCCGGCGATCTTCAAAGCGCATGGTCACATCGCCGGCGTAAATCTCCCACACTCCTACCCAACCCAATCGCTGTTGGAATGGCCACTGCCAGGTGAGCACCACCAGCGCCGCCACGACCAATCCCAACCAGGGAGCAGGCCGCAAGAACTGACGCCATTCACCGCGAAATAGCAGGAAGGCCCCTCCCGATGCCAAGAAATAGACCGGCGCCTGGGGCCCCTTGGTCAACACACCGCAGCCCACACACAGGCCGGCGCCACACCAGACCAACAGCAGGTTCCAACCCCGCACGATCGCCAAATGCCAACCCAACAGCGAACCGGAGACGAACAACGTGAATAGCGCTTCCGTCTCGCCCGAGCGGCCCAATTGCAGCACCTGCAGCGCCGCGGCATACGACAAGCCCGCGCTGGCCGCGCCCAACCTAGATAGAAACGTCCGTGCATAGGCATAGATCAAGGCCGTAGTCAACAGCACGGCCAACACGCTGGGCAAGCGAATTGCCCTCAGGTCGGTCGATCCTCGCCAGCGCGTCACCCCGGCGATGAACCAGTTTTGCAGCGGAGGCCGGCTCAGCAGCGGTTGCCCCTGCTGGCGCGGCACCACCCAATCGCCCGAGCGCATCATTTCGATGGCGATCTGCGCCCGCCGCGATTCCTCGCCGCGCACACTCAGTTGGTCCAGTCGAACCGTATAGGCCAGCAGCACCCCCAGCAGCAACACCCCTGCCGGCCACTCGTGGCGTACGCGCGCTGCCCAACACCTCACGCGCGCGCCGCGAAACGAGCACGCCGGCTCGGTCGCGCGCGCGGAGATGTCGCCGATTACGGTCACTTGTAGAACTCCCGCCCCCATAGGCGTGTTGCCAGCCGCGTGCTGCTAGAGACCAGCGTACTGCGTGCCTTGGGCTATTCGGGCGGACATGGTAATCCGGCGAACCAGCCTGGCTCAAGGCCAATTGGCAACCGTTCACGGGAGCGGGCGACCGGCTCTGTTGTTTTGGCCAGAAACCAGGTGCATCGACAGCAAGATGTCGAGGGTGCGCGGCAATGACCGGCTTGAATCTCTGCCAGGATGCCTCGTACAACCCTGGCCCCAGAATGCAACGCCAAGGCGCAAGGGCGCAAAGACATTCGCTTTCCTATTTCTATTGGCGTCGTTGCGCATTTGCGTTCGCTTCCTTCTCCCGACTTTCCGCCTTGCGACCTCGCGTTTCTTTCCTTCGCGCCCCGATTGTCCACCCGATCGAATGCGTACTGCTTCTCGGCCTCGCCCGACAGACCGTGGTTGACCGTCTTCAGGGCTTTCCCTACTGCAACGGCTCGAATAGTCTGGATACCGCGGCTTGTTCGTTCGACGCTGGGAACTGATCACATGCCCCCGATTACCAATCCTGTTCCGCTTGCCATGCGTTTCAAATTGCGCTGGATGCGAGTTGCCACGCTGACCGCATTGTGCTGTTCGTCAGCGTCCATCGTGCTTTATTCGGCCGAGCCCTCTACCATCAACCAAGACGAGACGCGCGTGCCCCCCTACGTACTGCCTGAGTTGCTGCGTTCGGCCGACGGCACCGTGGTCGATCGTGCCAGCCTGTGGCGCACCCAACGACGCCCCGAACTGCTGGAACTGTTTCGTCAACACGTTTATGGGCGAAGTCCCGCGCCCCCCGCGGCGCTACGTTTCGAAGTGGTGGAAACCACCGCCGGTGCCGTTGCGGGCCACGCCGTGCGGAAGCGAGTGAAAATCCATCTCGGCACCGGCGGCGAGACGCCGCACATTCCCCTCGTGCTGTATCTGCCCGCGCAAGCCGCGGGGCCCGTGCCCGTGTTTGTCGGTTTGCACTTGTTTGCCAGCGGCGCGGAACCGGAGCCGGGCAAGAGTCTGGCCGAGGAAATCACGCCCGACCAGAACCCGCTCTCGGCCGAGTCCACGCGCGCGCTGTTGGCGCCCTTGCCTGGCACGAACACCGCGGCGGCGATCTTGGGGCGCGGGTATGGGTTGGCGACGCTCGATGCCGCGGATTTCGCCCCTGACGACGCCGATCGATATCGCCAGGGCATCATCGGACATCTCACCGGTAGCGACGAAGCCGCTCGCCACGACGACGATTGGGGCACCATCGGTGCGTGGGCCTGGGCCCTCTCTCGCGCGCTCGACTATTTCCAGCAAGAGCCCGCGATCGACGCACGGCGAGTGATCGTCATCGGCCACTCGCGGATGGGCAAGACCGCACTCTGGGCGGCTGCCCAAGACGAACGCTTCGCCATGGCCATTTCCAACAACTCGGGCTGCGGCGGCGCGGCGCTCAGTAGGCGGCTGTTTGGCGAGACGGTCGAGGCGATCAATCGACGCTTTCCACATTGGTTCTGCAAGAACTTCCGCCGCTATAACGACCGCGAGCAAGACCTGCCAGTCGACCAGCATCAACTGCTGGCGTTGGTTGCGCCCCGGCCGCTGTACGTGGCCAGCGCCGCGGAAGACGCTTGGGCCGACCCGCGCGGCGAGTTCCTGGCCTGCCGCGCGGCCTGGCCGGCGTTCCAGCTCTTGGCCCCCGGGGCTTCTACGGAAAACCTTCCGGAGACCGCTCCGCTGAATCAGTCGATCGGTGGCCCGCTGGGCTATCATCTGCGCATCGGCAAGCACGCCTTGGCCGACTTCGATTGGATGGCCTACCTGGCATTTGCCGATCGGTACCTGCCGGCCCCCACGGTTCCCTAACGCGACGAGCGCGGGTGCAAATTGCTGGGACGACCTGGCCCGCTGTCAGTTCGACAGCACGGCCCGCACCGTCACGCCTGCCGGCAACACTCGCCCCGCGCGATCGGTCAGCGATAGATCGGCCAGTCCCAGTTCGTGCCGTGGCCATAGGGAATGAATGCGCTCGGCCAGGTGAGTGCTCGACAATCCCGTGGCGTGCGCCGAGCACAGCACCCAAGCGTCCGGTTCCAGAATCTCGCGACACGCCAACAGCAGCGGAACCAGGTCCCGGTCGAGTCGCCAGGCCTCGCCCCGGGGACCGTGGCCATAGGTGGGTGGATCGAGCACCAGTCCGTGGTAGCGATTGCCACGGCGTGCTTCGCGCCCGACAAAGGCGCGCGCGTCGTCGACGATCCACCGAATCGGTGCTGCGGCCAACTGCGATCGCGCGGCATTTCGTTTGGCCCAAGACACGGCGCTCCGCGCCGCGTCGACATGCACCACCCGCGCGCCGGCGGCCGCGAGCGCCAAGCTGCTTGCGCCGGTGTAGGCGAACAGATGCAGTACCTGGCAATCGGCCGTTGCTCGTCGCGCTTGCTCGGATAGCCAGTGCCAATTGGGTTGTTGTTCGGCAAACAACCCCAGTTGCGCTTGCTTGGTCGGCGCCAACTCAAACAGCAACGGACCCGCGGCAATGACCGTGGTTTGCTCGCGGAATTCTCGTGGCCACCAGTCGCCACCTTTCGGTACGTGGCGAAATGCGCCAGTCACTTTGTGCCAGGTTTGGATCTCGCAGGGCGATACCGATTCGGCCGCAGGCGCGGGCCGATCGATCAACCATGGCCCGAATCGCTCGAGTTTTCGACCTCGCCCGAAATCTAGAAGCTGATAGTCCAGTTCCATCCCGGTCGGGCTCGCTAGAATATGGCAATGAACGACGACATTTTCTGGCGGGCCTTCCATTCGCAAAGCCTGTCCAAAACCGATTGGACACACGCGGCCCATTTGCGTCTGGCGTGGCTCACTTTGGATCGCCAGCCAGGCCAGGCCTTGCAATCCATCCGACAGGGAATTCAACACCTCAACCAATCTCACGGCAACCAGGTGGGCTACCACGAAACGATCACCCAAGCCTATTTTCTGCTGATTGCCGACCACCGTGCACGAAACCCTACAGATTCCTTCGACCAATTCGCGGCGGCGAGGCCCGAGCTTTTCGAGCGAGGGTGTGCGGCCTTGTTGCGATTTTACCGCCGCGAGACACTGTACAGCGACGTGGCACGCGCCCAGTTTGTCACCCCCGACGTACGCCCGCTGCCAGGTGGTCCGGCCGTCGATTGAATAATGTCGCGGCGGTTTGGCAAGGTACCAATTGCCAATTATCGAGCGGCTGCCCTTCTTTTCGGCCCTCGTTCCGCGGCGTTATTTTCTACATAGGTAAATCGGTCGAAGGGTGTCCTTCTCCGCCGCCCGGGGTCGCGCTATAATACCGGGGTACGTGAAATTTTTCACAAACCCTGGTTTTTACTGTCGAAGGCTTCACGCACCGGTCCCCATCGTACCGGCCCGGTCTGTCTGGCAGCCGGTTTCTAAAGAACCCGCGTGGCCGCCCGGAACCGTGGCTGCCGAGTGCGGGGCGATAAAAGGAAATCGCACAAGGAACTCGGCACACGCGCCGAGAGTTTCCGGGCCCGTCTACCAAGGTACCTCCTGCCATGGCTGCCAACTCGATGTTACGAATCGGCGCTGTGACTTATCTGAACACCAAGCCGCTGGTCTACGGCCTACAGCGGCGGCTGCCCGACGCGCAGTTGGTGTTCGACTTGCCGAGCCGGCTGGCCGACGATCTGGCGGCGCGGCGTCTCGATGTCGCGCTGATCCCTTCGGTTGAGAGCTTTCAAGACCCACGTTACCAAATTGTTTCCGACGCTTGCATCGCGTGCCGCGGACCCGTGCTCAGCGTCAAGTTGTTTGGCCGCACCCCTGCCGATCGGATTCGTAGCTTGGCGCTCGACGAGGGTTCTCGCACCAGCGCCGCTTTGGCCAAAGTGATCTTGGCCCGGCAGTTTTCAGTTTCGCCGCACCTGGTGGCGCTGCCCATCGGTGCGTCGGTCGACGATACCGACGCCGACGCGGTGCTGTTGATCGGCGACCGGGCCATGCATTCACCGCCAGGCAAGTTCGCCTTTGTCTGGGATCTGGGCGACGTCTGGTGCCGCTGGACATCGGTGCCGTTTGTGTTTGCCATGTGGACCGCCCGGCCCGAGGTCGACACCTCGCTCCTGGTCGGCGCGCTGGCCGGAGCCCGCGATGACGGCGTGGCTCGACTGACGGAAATCGCCGCCACCGAAGCTGCCCGCCAGGGTTTAACCGAGCCCGAATGCCTCAACTATCTGAGCAACAATTTGCACTTTGCGCTGGGACCAAGAGAGCGTCAGGGTCTGGCGTTGTTTCGTCGCTATGCTACCGAGTTGGGTCTGGCACCCGAGGAATCCGCGGTGACGACCGCGGTCCAGCGCCCGGCAGCAGAGAGTCCGTTGGAGCCCTCGGTGTAAGTTTCTGGTCCCGTGCCTTGGCTCTTGCTACACCACGTTTTGGCGACCGTCCGACGTCCCTCGAACCAGGAATCCAAACGGTGACATCGGTAGCTCAGATTCTTGAGGCCGCGGTGAGCGGCCAACGCCTGACGCCAGCCCAGGGGCTCGCACTGCTGGAGAGCGCCGACCTGACCGCGATCGGTCAGGCCGCCGACGCGGTGGCCCGCCGGCTGCACCCCGAGAATTATCGCACCTACAATATCGATCGCAACATCAACTACACCAACGTGTGTACCGCGGTCTGCGATTTTTGCGCCTTCTACCGCCCCCCCAAACACGCCGAAGGCTACGTTCTCGACCGGGCCGAATTGCTGGCCAAGGTGGGCGAGACTGTCGCGCTAGGCGGCGATCAGATTCTGATGCAGGGGGGGCTGCACCCCGAATTCAAATTGGAATGGTATGAAGAACTGCTGCGCGACATCAAAGCGCACTATCCCCAAGTGAACCTGCACGCGTTTAGTCCGCCCGAAATCCACCACTTCACCAAGGTGTCGAAGCTCCCCCTGGTGGATGTTCTCACGCGATTGAAACGAGCAGGCCTGGGCAGTTTACCCGGTGGCGGTGGCGAGATTCTGGTCGATCGCGTGCGCCGGGCAATGACTCGGGGAAAGGTCTTGACCGACGATTGGCTGAACGTCCATCGTGTGTGGCACCAGCTAGGTGGCCACAGTACCGCCACGATGATGTTCGGTCATATTGAATCGTTGGCGGAACGCATCGAACACCTCGAACGCGTAAGGCAATTGCAAGACGAGACTGGCGGATTTACAGCATTTATCTGCTGGACATTCCAGCCCGAGCATACCGACATGGCCGAAGTGCCACCGGCGGGTTCGTTCGACTATCTCAAGACCCAGGCCGTGAGCCGGTTGTTTCTCGACAACATTCCAAATATCCAATCGAGCTGGGTAACCCAGGGCCTGAAGATCGGGCAACTGGCGTTACTGTACGGAGCCAACGACATGGGCAGCCTGATGATCGAGGAAAATGTCGTTTCCTCGGCCGGCACGGCACATCACCTGACCCTGGCGCAAATCCGTGGTGCCATCGCCGAATTGGGGTTTGTACCTCGGCAACGGAACGTGTTTTACCAACTGATCGATCAACCCCCGGTCGATGACACGGGGGCGGCCATCGCCTCGTAAGCTACGTTCTGATAGACCTATCCAGGTCCGCGCGCCAGGGGTGCGTGCGGTCGTAGCGGCTGGCGCTCCATTGCCGAAGTGTCTGGCAGGGGTCGGTCGTCACCATCGGAATGGCCGTCATGATCGACGTCCGCAATCTTGCCAAATCCTATGCCGACTTGCGGCGCGGTCGCTTCGTGGCGCTCGACGGCATCAGTTTCCGCGCCCTGCCAGGCCAGATTTACGGACTTCTCGGCCCAAATGGCGCAGGCAAGACAACCGCACTGCGCATCCTTAGCACGCTGCT
>CAYSXM010000130.1:0-8891 GCA_964434905.1 uncultured Pirellulales bacterium
TGTAGCCTTGTAATTGTTGGTTGGAAGCTTTATAACGTTTTGCTACTTCGCCGGCCACGGCCAACTGCGAGTTCCAGATCGCCTCGGGGTCATGCTCGACCAAGCCCGGGGCAGGCAGAATTTGGGGAAATTCTTGCTGTGCCACGGCCACCGCCCGGCCATCGTGGCCGAACAGTATGGCCCGGCTGGACGTGGTGCCCTGATCGAGCGCCAACACGTACTTTTTCATGGTTGATCCCAGGGTTTTCTGTTGCGCTGTGTACGACAGGTGCCGTGGTACTTTCGACCGCATCGCTCTGCGCCCGCAATACGACAGCCGCAGGTTGTGCAGCGCGACACGCCGTTCGGAAATTGGTCGCTAGGCCGATGGCTCCGAGGGGTGGAGTTTACCGACAAATCCGTCGTAGATCAGCCCACCGAGCACCCCGCCAATACAGGGCCCTACCACAGGGACCCACCACCAATTGTTGCCCGCCGAAAACACGGTCGGCCCCCAACCTGCCATCGCGGTAAACAAGCGCGGACCAAGGTCGCGAGCAGGGTTGATTGCATAACCGCAGTTGTAGCCCAGCGTCATGCCAATCGCCACGACCGTCAAACCGACGAAAAGCGGCGCCAGGTTAGCGCTTGGAGGTTGGTTTTTGCTGTCTCCCAAGGCAAACACACACAGCACAAGCATGGCGGTGCCGACCACCTGGTCGAACAAACCTCCCCAAGTCGACAAGTACTTCTGCGGATAGGTGGCCCAGATGCCGGCCGTGGCCTTGGCATCTTGACCCACGCCCGGCACGGCACGATACCCCCCGTCGAACGCCTCCAGGGCCTCGTAATACACCCCATAAATCAGCGCCGATGCGACCACCGCGCCGGCCATTTGGGCCACGACATAGGGCACCACCTTGCTCCAAGCAAAGCCCCGATGCACTGCCAGCGCCAAGGTAACCGCCGGGTTCAGGTGTGCCCCAGAAACCCCGGCGCTGGTGTAAATTCCAAGCACCACGGCCAACCCCCAACCCAGATTGATCGACAAGTACTGACCGTTCTGCTCACCGCTGAGCACTACTTGAGCCACCACGCCCACCCCAAAGGTGATCAACACAAAGGTGCCCAAGAACTCGGCTGCCGCCTCGCGCAAGGTGCCCGCGGACTTCATAGTCGGTCTCCTGTTGTGTCGTGTCGGATGGTTGCGAAATCGCGAATCGCCGGCGCGAAAGTTCGGCCCAGTGGTCCGTTGATAGATGCCATCGAGGCATATTTTAACTTCGCCCCGTGCAGAGCGCGGCTCCGCACGGCTCGCAAAACAACGACTTTCGTCGCTATTTTGCCATCGCATTCCTGCGATGTCGCAGCTCGTCGAATTCTCTAACGGGCTGCCAGTGGCCAAGATTGTGTCGTAGCGCGGCCGGGTGAGCAAACCAATTGCTGGTTTTCCGTTGCCAGGCCACTGGTTGGCAGGTGAACCTGCAGGGTGTGTGGCCGTGTCCCCCTAGGGCCCGGTCCTTGGTTTCCCTGACCACCCTAGGGGTTTGCCGTGCGAGCGATTGGGCCTTGCCAGGCAACGTGGAATTACCCTAGGACAATGCTACCCCCGGGGCATGCCTGGTCGGGTGCCAACGCGTTTGGAGCCTGACGCTCTACCTGGCCTAACCCACTAGGCGTCCGCGGAAACCGTGCTGACGAGCGCCAACCCGTAGGGGGGCGAAAGCTCGCGGTGGCGCCCATCGACAAAGGTACGAACCGCTCATGCGATCCGACCGATTGGCAGCTTGGTGGCAACGTCCCAGCGGCGCGCGCGAGGTGCTGTGGATGTCGCTGCCGCTGGTGATATCCACGAGTTCATGGACGTTGATGCAGTTTACCGATCGGATGTTCCTGTTGTGGCACTCGGCCGACGAGATGGCCGCGGCGGTGCCGGCGTCGCTGTTGAGTTTCGTGGTCATCTGTTTCCTGATGGGCGTGGCGTCGTACTGCAACACGTTCGTCTCGCAATATTTCGGCGCGCAGCACCCCGAGCGAATCGGTGTCACGGTCTGGCAAGGTGTGTTCCTAGGAGCGCTGGCGACCCCCCTCATCATCGCCACGATTCCGCTGGCGCCGCTGTTGTTTCGCTGGGTGGGGCACCCGCCCCGAGTGATGCAACAGGAAGTGATCTACTACCAGGTACTGTGCTGGGGAGATGGCCTGGTGGTGGTGACAGCCGCGCTGTCGAGTTTCTTTACCGGTCGCGGAAAGATGCGTACCGTGATGGTCGTGGATAGTTCGGCAGCGCTGCTCAACGTGGTGCTAGATTACTACTGGATTTTCGGCTGCGCCGGTTTCCCAGAATGGGGAATTGCGGGCGCAGCCTGGGCCACGGTTGTTTCGCAGTGGTGCAAGACCCTGGTCTATTTCTGGTTGTTTTTGCGCCCGGCCTACCGTGCGGAATTCGGCACGCTTCGTGGATTGCGGTTCGATCCGGCACTGTTCCGGCGATTGGTGCGTTTTGGTTCGCCCAATGGTCTGCAGTTTCTACTGGAAGCGGGTGCGTTCACGATGTTTCTGTTTCTGGTCGGGCGGCTGGGAACCCTGGAACTCTCCGCCACGAATTTGGCAGTCAATGTGAACATGCTAGCCTTTATTCCCGTGTTTGGTTTTGGCATTGCTGCCACAACCCTAGTCGGGCAGCGCTTGGGCGAGAACCGGCCCGACCTGGCCGAACGTGCTACCTGGACGACGTTCCAATTGGCCACGATCTACACCGTGGCCGTGGCGTCGCTCTATGTATTGGTGCCCGACCTGATATTGTGGGGGCATTCACAGTCGGACGACGTGGCCTCGTTCGCGGCCCTGCGTGGTCTAACGGTCGACTTGCTGTGGTTCGTGGCAGCCTATTGCGTTTTCGACACCATGAACGTGGTGTTCGTCAGCGCGCTCAAGGGGGCCGGCGACACCCGGTTCGTGTTGTACAACTCGCTAATCATGTCGTCGGCCATGGTCACGGCCACCTATCTAGGTGTCCAGCGGTTCGGCCTGGGGGTCCGAGGGGCTTGGTGCATACTCTCAGGCTGGGTTCTGGCGCTGGGCGTGATCTATTTCGCCAGGTTTCTGCAGGGCAAATGGCGTTTGATGCGGGTGATCGAAACGCAGTATCAATTGCCCGGGCTGGAAAGTTCTGACCTGCATCTGGCGGGAGTGCCAGAGGCCGCGCCTGCGGCCAATCTGGCCCCGGCAGACGCCTGCTGATCGCGAGTCCGCTGTTCGCATCACAGCCGCTGGGAGGCACTTGGTGGGTAGTGGCCAATCGGCAACCGGTGCGCTAGAATGGGGGCCGCGCCGGCCACCGGTTGTCCCGGTTCCGAAAATGAGTGCGGTGCCGGGCTGCCGCGCGGACGTCAGAAGAGCAATTCGAGACGCGTGCATCACGCACAGTCCGGGGCCCGTGTCATTCGTCGTAGGAGGCGTCCCCCTGAACGATCGCAATCTATCCATGGGCCGGGCAGGCCTCGTCGGGCTGGTACTGCTACGCCTGACAGTGGGCTGGCACTTTTTGTATCAGGGGCTGACCAAGTTTGAAGATTCGAACTTCTCTTCACTTGGTTTCTTAAGCCAGGCCAAGGGCCCCTTGGCTGAGACCTATGGGATACTGATTCCCGATCGGCAAGGGCTGGCACGCCTTGATGCCAAGCAGGTGATCCAGGGCTGGGAAGATGACCGCATCCGGGCCGCGAAGCACTTCCGGTATACTGCCGCGCAAGATGCGGAAGCCGACAAGCTGTTTGCCAGCCGTGTAGCGCAGCTTGAGGGGTACCTGGACGAAAATGCAGAGGCAATTGCCACATATCAGCACGAGTTGGCTCGCTGGCAAGCGGCAAATGCAGACGAGCGATTCCGCCAGGTCGGTTATCAGCGAAAACGGATTTGGGACCGCCGCAAGGCGCTGCAAGGCGAAGCCCAGGTCTGGCTGTCAGAGGTGGATCGATTGGGCGCGGCATGGCGCGACGATCTCACCCAGGTGGCCGAACCACATCAGCGGCAATTGGGGGCGATTCCCGAGCCTCGTACCCCGCTGGGTTGGGCCGATCTGGTGGTGAAGTGGAGCAACGTGGCGATTGGCGGCTGCCTGATGATTGGGTTGCTTACCCGGTGGGCCGCGCTGGGGGGGGCTCTGTTCCTGTTGTCGATCGTTTTGGCCCAGTTTCCTTGGCCCACGATTTACCCACCCGATCCCCCCTCGGCCGGAAAGTCCTTGTTGGTGAACAAGGAAGTGGTGGAAATGATGGCGCTGGTGGCCTTGGCAATGCTGCCGATGGGGCGTTTGGCGGGAATCGATCGGTGGCTGGGTCTGTGGTGGCGTAGGCGTCGTCAGCAGCGCGCCTGACGATCCTTGGCGAATCAAATCTTGGTGGTGCAACCAATTTTCCGACCAGATTAGCGAGAGAGAGACTGCGATGCATCTGACTCCCGAGGAAAAAAAGATCGGGCAGGAGAATTTCTACGGCGCCATTGGCAGCGAGGTGACGCGCCGAGAATTCTTGCAGACGGCCTTGGCCGAAGGGGTGATTTCGGGCGCCGGTTTGGGCTCGTTCTATTTTGGCTATGCGCGTTCGGTGGGCGACCCAGTGCGGGTGGGCGTGATCGGCGTGGGCGATGAGGGCAACGTGCTCTTGGGTGCGCACACGCCCGACTATTTGCAGGTCCGTGCGATTGCCGATATCCGCCCCTACAACATCCATCGCGCGTTCCACGGCGACGAGTCGACCCCGGCGGCGCTGGCGGCGCGCCCCGGGCTGATGAAAAAGTACGGCTGGTCGAACGAAGACGAAGCGCGCCAGCAGGTCAAGGTGTATGACGCCAGCAACGGCGGGTATGCGGAACTGCTGAAGAACCCCGACATCGAGGCGGTCGTGATTGCGTTACCGCTGCACCTTCATGCGCCGGTGGCGATCGAGGCGTTGCGCGCCGGCAAGCATGTGCTGACCGAAAAACTAATGGCCCACAGCGTGCGCGAATGCAAGGAAATGGCGCGCGTGGCAAAGCAGAGCAAGTTGCTGTTGGCCACAGGGCACCAACGCCACTACAGCATTCTCTATGACAACGCGGTGGACCTAATTCGCCGGGGACTTTTGGGCGAACTGCACCACATCCGGGCCCAGTGGCATCGGGGAAATTTGCCTGGCAACGACAGTTGGGCCATGGCGCTGCCGGTCGAGGTCGCCGAAAAGCTGCTAGCCCTAGACAAGAAAATGGCCAAGGCCAAACCGGGCTATGAATACGAGGAATTGCTCAAGCAGAAACGACAGCTCGAATTGCAGATGCTGGACAAGGACGTCGATGCCAAACGCTTTGGCTACGAAGAGATCGTGCTGGAAAACGGCTACCAACGCTCGGCCATGGAAGAGTTGGTGCGCTGGAGGCTTTGGAACCGCACCGGTGGCGGTCTGATGGCCGAATTGGGCAGTCATCAACTCGACGCCGCCAGCATTTTCGTCAGCGCCATGCGCGAAGACGGCAAGAAAGTGTTGCCGCTTTCCGTAACTGCCGTGGGGGGGCGACATATCTTTCCGCGAGACCGCGATTCGGAAGATCACGTCTATTGCATTTATGAATTTCCCTCGCCAGAGTTCGACAAGGACCCCCAGCGCAAGGTGTGCGTGACCTATTCCTCGATCAACGGCAATGGCTACGGTGGCTACGGCGAAGTGGTGATGGGCACCAAGGGCACCCTGATTCTGGAACGCGAGCAGGAGGTCATGTTGTTTAAGGGATCGGCCACCACCACCAACGTTTCAGTGGCTCGGGGTCCAGGCGGGGGCGGGCCGTCGCTCGACACGACCAACAGTGGCGGCGCTTCCGTGGCCGTGGGACAGAAAGCGATCGAGGCAGGCCCAATTAGCCGCGGATATACCGAAGAACTTGAACATTGGGCCTGGTGTATTCGCAACCCGGCACCGGAAAACGTGCCCAAGTGCCATCCCAAAGTGGCCATGGCCGACGCCGTCATCGCGCTGGTTTCCAATCTGGCCATCCGCGGCCAAAATCGGGTCGAGTTCAAGCCCGATTGGTTCGAAATCGAAAGCGACGAGACTCCCGAGGGGGCTGCGCCTACGATTCCGGTGTAGCAGAGAGTCTCCGGTGTAGCAGCGGTGGAGCTTGGCAGTTCCACGGCAATCGGCGCCGAGCTTCGACGGTCGCTACAGGGTTGGCCCGCGATAGCTGTGCAACGTGCGCACGTACTGGGCACGTTCAAACGCGGCCGGATCGGCGCAGTGGCGCTGGCTCAGGCACGACCGTAATTGGCTCACCGATTCGTATTCGTGCTCGGCAAGCCAACTTGCCAGACCCATCTGAACCGTGCGCAGGTGATCGACACCACGTTTCAAGAGCGCGGAACACAGCATGACCACCGTGGCACCCACCATCAGCAGCTTCACGGCGTCGATGGCATGGTGCACGCCCCCGGTGGCCGCTAGATCGGCCCGCATTCGTCCGTCGAGTAGGCCGATCCAGCGCAATGGCAGCCGCATGGCCATCGGCGTGCTGAGTAGCACTTGGGGAGCCACTTCGAGCGATTCGACATCGATGTCGGGCTGATAGAAGCGATTGAATAACACCAGACCATCGACGCCTGCCTCGTCGAGTCGATGCGCAAACTGGCTGAGATTAGTAAAGAACGGGCTGATTTTCACCGCCAACGGCAAGCGCACCGCTTGCCGCACGGTTTGCACCACATCGAGATAGCCCTGCTCGATATCCGCCGCCGACAGCGCTGCATCGGCGGGGATTGCGTATAGATTCAACTCCAGTGCATCGGCGCCGGCCTGTTCGATCTGTCGAGCGTAGTCCAGCCAATTGCCTACCGTCACCCCGTTCAAACTGCCGATCACTGGCACATCGACCGCCTGTTTCGAACGCCGCACGTGCTCTAAATAGTGCTCGGGCCCCAGCGAAAGCTGGTGCGGGTAGTGGAAATAGTTCTCGGCTTCGGCGTGCGCATGGGCATGTTCCGATAGGTGATGTTCGATCGCCAGAGCATCGTGCGTGATTTCCTCCTCAAACAACGACGGCAAAACAATCGCCGCCGCGCCCGCGTCTTCCAGCCGCCGGACGCCATCGAGCGTTTCCGATAGCGGCGAGGCCGACACCACCAGGGGTGAAGACAGCGACAGCTTCAGGTAGGTCGTGGCGAGGGTCATGGCCGTTTACTCCGGGTTTCCGCCGACGGCGTAGCGGGCTCGCCGTGGTGATCGACATCGGGCTGCGCTTCGTGGTCCGCCGGGGATGGCACGAACGCTGCCAGGTGTTCGTACAGCGCCCGCCGTCGATGAACTTCGGACTGGGCTCGGTCGGTAAGTTCTCGCGCGCGGTCGACATCGGCTTTCCACAGCAACTGGAAGCGATTTTCGCGACGCAAATAGTCGGTCAGCGGAGCACGGGGCGCCTTGGAATCGAGGTGCAGTGGTGCCTCGCCCACCGCGGTGCGCGCGGGATGATAGCGATATAGGGGCCACTGCCCTGTTTCCACCGCGGACTTCTGGTTCTGCATGGCGGTCGACATCTGAATGCCGTGTGCAATGCAATGGCTATAGGCGATTATCAGCGACGGTCCCGGATAGGCCTCCGCTTCGAGAAACGCACGCAGCGTGTGCTCGTCGCGCGCCCCCATGGCCACGCGCGACACATACACATGGCCGTAGGTCATTGCCATCAGGCCCAGGTCTTTCTTGCCGACCGGTTTTCCCGCAGCCGCAAATTTGGCAATCGCGCCCAGCGGCGTGGACTTCGACATCTGGCCACCTGTGTTGCTATAGACCTCGGTGTCGAGTACCAGCACGTTGACATCGTGCCCGCTGGCCAGCACATGGTCCAGACCGCCAAAGCCGATGTCGTAGGCCCACCCGTCGCCGCCGACAATCCACACACTCTTACGAACCAGCGCATCGGCCACCGATTCAAGCTGGCGGGCCCAAGGCAGGTCGAGAACCGCCAAGCGCCGTCGCAATTCCACGACCCGCAATCGCTGATCGTGCAGGTCGGCCTCGTCGCGGTCGGGCGATTCAACCAGCTCGGCCGCTAGTGCGTGGCCGATTTGATCTTGCAGACGACGTACCAGGTCGGCGGCAAACGCGCGCTGCTGATCGACCGACAATCGCAGGCCGAGCCCGAACTCCGCGTTGTCTTCGAACAACGAATTGGCCCAGGCCGGCCCGCGTCCTTGTGCGTCGGTGGCCCAAGGAGTGGTCGGCAAATTGCCACCATAGATCGACGAACAGCCCGTCGCGTTGGCAATGAGCAAGCGGTCGCCAACCAATTGCGACAACAGCTTCAGATAGGGCGTTTCGCCACAGCCCGCACAGGCTCCTGAAAACTCGAATAAAGGGCGCTGCATTTGTTGCTGGTGGATGCTGGAAGGATCGATCGACGCGCGGTCTAACTCGGGCAACGACAGGAAATACCGCCAGTTTCCCCGCTGCGCATCGCAATCGGGGTTCACGGGCCGCATGTTGATCGCCTTCAGGCTAGCCTGCGACTTGTTGCGAACGGGGCACACATCGACGCAGATGGCGCACCCAGTGCAGTCCTCCTCGCTCACCTGGAGCGTGAATTGCCGGCCCGACCACTGCTTGTCGCGGGCTGCAGCCGTTAGAAACGATTTCGGAACGTCTTGTACGACCGCAGGGTCTAGTACCTTCGTGCGAATCACACCATGTGGGCAAACCATGGCGCACTTGCCGCATTGAATGCAGATTTGCGGATCCCACACGGGAACCTCCGCGGCCAGATGTCGCTTTTCCCATTGCGTGGTGCCCGTGGGATAGGTGCCGTCGCTGGGCAGCGCACTGACCGGCAGCAGGTCACCTCGTCGGGCAATCATTGGCCCCAGCACGTCGATTACAAACGGCGGAGCATCAGCC
>CAYSXM010000131.1:0-8883 GCA_964434905.1 uncultured Pirellulales bacterium
GCATGATGTTCATGATGCCGATGCCGCCGACCACCAGCGAGATACCCGCAATGGAGCCGAGGACGACGTTGAACAAGCGTTTGGTGCGTTCGGCCTGTTCCAGCAGGTCGAGCGGCAGCACCAGGGCAAAATCGCGTTTGGGGTGATGGGGTTCCAACAAGCAGGCCAACGAGGCGGCCGTGCGGCGCACGTCGTCGATGTCGCCGCACTCGACAGTGATCTGCGTGAGTTCGATCCGCTCCCAACTGAAAGTTCCCGACTTGCCATACATGATGGTTTCGCCGAATCGCACACGATCGGTCGACAGCGGAATGTAGACATCGCGATTGAAGTCTTGGGCGCTGAGGCTGCTGCCGACGCCGGCCGAGGGTGTTTTGTTTACGGTCACACCCACCACGCGATAATAGTGGTTGGCACCCACGCGCAACGACTTGCCCACGGGCGATTCGTACGGAAACAGCTTTTCGGCCAGTTCGGACCCCAGCACGCACACATTGCGCATTCGCTCTTGATCGATGGGAACCAGGAACCGCCCCTCGGCCAGTCGCAATCCGTTCATGGCCAGATACTCAGGCGTGGCGCCCACCACGCGCCCTTCGAGCGCGCGTTCATGGTAGCGCACCTCTTGGCGGAATTCGCGAAGCGGCGTAACCGACACCACGCTGGGCAGGGTAAATTGCACGCGCTCGAGGTCGGCCTCGGTCAGACCATATTCGGCGACCCGGTCGCGCTGTTCGTTGCTAGTGCGTTGGCCGGCATCCTCCGCGGGCTTGGTGCTGCGCAGAATGATGTTCCGCGCGCCCAGGTCGGCCAATTGCCGTTGAGCTTCCTCGCTGGCCCCTTCGGCCACGGCCAACATGGCGATCACGCTGGCCACCCCAAACACCAACCCCGTCACGGTCAGCGCGCTGCGCAGCTTGTGCAGCGCCAGGTTGCGCAGCGCCAACCCCAGCGTGCGTTTCGTGCCGTCGAACCAGTCGAAGTTCATCGCGGCCACCCAGCGTGGAAACAACCGCCCGCAAATGAGATCCGCACGCTATAACCCCGCTGCCGAGATCGGCTGGCCGGCGGTGGCTGGGGTGGCGGCTGGGGCGGGGTTATCCGGCGTCGATTCGTCGTCGGCCCCCAGGTCGGCAATCAGCCGGCTGCGCGCGTCGAGCGCCACCTGATCCCCCGCCGCGAGTCCTGAGAGAATCTGAATCTGCCGCTCGTTGGCATCACCAATCGACACGATCTGCCGTTGGAGCACCGTCCCGCGAAGTACATAGGCATAGTGCTGGCGCTGCCGCGTGGTAACGGCCTGCACCGGAGTCAGTACCGCGTCGTCCACATGGTTCACCAGAATATCGACCTCGGCAGTCATGCCCGGCTTGAGCGGCACGTCGGGCATTTTGTCGATGGTCACGATCGTGGTGTATTCCTTCACGCCGCCGCGCATCCAGGAATAGGCGGAATCGGCCAGCGCCGACACGTTTTTCACGGTCCCGTCGAGCACCAGCTCGGAAAACGCATCGACGCGAATGCGGGCCTTTTGACCATCCTTCACGCGTTTCACCTGCGACTCGTGCACGTTGACCTTGACCTGCATTTGCGACATGTCGGGCAGGCTGAATAGTTTCTGGCGAAAGTGGACCATGGCCCCCTCGCGAATTTGCCGGTCGGAGGAGTACCACTCTTCGTTGGCAAAGGCTACCACGCCGGGTTGGGTGGCGACGATCTCGCATTTTTTTAGTTGCTGGCGTAGCTCTTCCAGATCGCGTTGGCGAATCGCCAGGGCGCCCCGGCTGGATTCCAGTTCGTTGGTCAACTTGTTCAGTTTGGCCGCCGCGGTGGCCTTGGCACGTTGCAAGGCGCGGTCGGCTTCCTTGGCTTTGGCCTCGAGCTCCACCATCTTCTTGTGGTGTTCGTAGCGCTCGAGCACCTTGAGCTTTTCCGAGTCGCGTTCCAAGAAGAAACTGGCGCGTCGCAGATCTTCTTCCTTCTGTCGCTGCTGTTCCGGTACGCGATAACCCTTCTTGACCAAGCCCTTGAGGTTTGCCAGTTCCTCGACAAGTTTTTCCAACTCGAATCGCATCTGCGAAATCTTGCCGTTCTGGTCGTTCAGTTCGACCAGGCGATCGCCTTTATCGAATTTTTCCAGATCGAGCACGGCCAGCGTCAAGTCGAGTTCGGCTTTAGCGACCTCGCTTTCGCCGGCGTTTTTTTGCACTTCGAGTTCTTGTTCGGTCGCCTGGACTTTGGCGCTGGCCTCGTTGACGTGGATTTCCTGCTCGGCGATTTGTTTGTTGATCCGCTCGACGTCGAGCCGCACCACCACGTCGCCCGCCTTGACGAGCGTGCCCTCGGGCACAATGAACACGATCTTGTTCTCGTAGCCTTGCACCTCGCACAGGCCATCGACCGTGACGCAGCTTTCCAGATTGCCGCGTTCCACCACGGTAACTTGCAGCGGGCCGCGCACCGTGTGGCCCAACAGCGGCATCTCTTCGGCTGCCGCCGACCACCACCCTTGCAATGCCCACCAGCCTCCGGTGGCCAGCGACAAGAACACTAGAGAGACCAGGGTGCGCTTAAGGAATTTCCGGCCCGGCTTGAGGCGTCGCCATTTCGATACTCGGGACGGTTGAGTGTTTGGCGGCGTCGCCGATGGCACCGGCGCGTGCGGAGCCGGAGTCTGCCGCAGGGGCAGTGGGGATGGGTGGGGGGAGAGGTTCCCCGCTGCCAGGTCCAGGCGCTCGACCGCCGGTGGGTTCGTCATCGCGATGGCGCTCGAGTCCACTGCCGGGGGGTCCACTGCTGCGGGGGCTGCGACCGGCGCCGGCGGGGAGTCCAGGGGCGACTGGTTCGGCAGCGGGCCAGGCGCGGACGCTGGGTGTGGCGAGCGGTCGTCGGGGAGCGACGAATTGGTCGTCGGCATTGGTCCACCTACCTTCCGCGTCGACTTGCATCCATTCCAGGTCGCGGAACAAATTCATCCGCGTGATTTCATAACTTACCCAACCAGACACCAATCCGTTCGTGGCCCCCAGCAGGTTGTTATAAGCATTCAACAAGAACAGGGTCAGGCTCGAATCGGCTTGTTGTCCCCCGGCGCGCAGCGTGATCTGCGCTTCGTCCACCTGGCGTGCAGCCGCCACCAGCGTTTGTCGGGCAATGTCGAACTGAAATCGGTTCACTTCCAGATTGCGCAATTGCGAGCGAATCGCCAGGGCAATCTGGTCTTCCGTCAGCATGTACTGTCGGCGGGTTTGTTGATACTGAATCTGTGCTCCGCGGAACGCGTTGCGCTCGGCACGCCGCGTGATCGGGCTGTCGAACTGCAACCCCAAACGATATTGATTGGCCGTGGAGCTGAATTTTAATGGGTTCGCGGTACCAGGAATGGTCAACAAGTTGGCCGAGCCGGTCACGTTCAATCCGGCCTGCAGCGCGTTACCGGCAACCTCGACCTTGCGATAGGCGTCGACCACCAAACCCCGCTGGTTCATCAGATCCAAACGGTTGGCCAGGGCCAAGCTCACACCTGGATCGGCCGCCAGGCCAAAGACCGGCAACTCAATCAAGTATACTCGGACCTGATTCTGAATCACAAAGGCATCGGTCAGTTGGCTGCCGAACTCGCGGCCGACCAGCGAGCGCAACTGCAACCAGACCGCCGTCCTTGCCTCTGGCGTGTTCACGGCGCCGGCCAACTCGGCCAGAGCCTGTTGTGCGGCTTTCTGATCGCGTTTCAGGCTGTTAACCACATCTGCCAATCCGGTCCGAAGCCGTTTCGCCAGTTGGGTTTGCCGCCGGACTTCCACCGCACGGTCGCTCCGCGGATCGGACGTATCGCGAGCTACCGAGGGCCCTGCCGCGGCCAGTTGCATCGACTCGCTGGCCAGCCGTTCTTCCCATCGAGATAGCTCGCCGGCCAGGGCCTCGGTCAGTTGGGTCGCTAGGGCCTGGTGGGCCAATAAGCTCTCGAACCCGGCGCGCATGGGTCCTTCGGCCGGGGCTTCGTCGTTTTGTAGCAAACCCAGGAACAAGGTCTCGTTGTCGGCGCGCAGTTGCTCCCAGCGCGGGTCGGTCAACTGAAACTGGGCCAGCATGGACTGATCGAGCGACACCATGAGCTGGGGCGGCAGGCCCATCCGGACTTTGAAATTGTCGAGCGCTGTTTGCAGCCCCAGTTGCGACGACAACAAACTCAACCGCGTGCCCTGGTACTGCTGAAAAATCTGGTCGACTTGAATGACCGAAACCAAACCCGCGGCGGCCAATTCCTCGTGCTCGCGCAACGATCGCTCGAGCCCTCGCAGATTGAATTCTTGGTTGCGGATTTGCTGCGATTGGGCCAGCAGGCCGAGATACTGGCTGGTGACATCGACATAGAACACACGGCGAAAGCGCGCGAAGTCGCGCACCGCGTAGAGCACGTCGCGCTCGGCCTGGGTCAAGCCCTCGAGGGCGATCTGACGAAACGCGCCGCGCAACAGCGGCTGGGTCATCTGTACCAGTAAACCTGACGACGCAAAGCTGGCATCGTCACCGGTAAATTCCCAGACGAAGCTATTGGCAAAGTCGGCCAGCACCTGACCGCCCCAGGCCAGGTTCTGCCGCACCCGCACATCGCTGGGCACTGTCAGGGTGTTCGTTTCGTTCCCCGCGGTTCCGCCGCTGCCGGCGTGCAGATAGTTGGCGCCGGTGCCGGCAAACCATTGTGCGTCGAGTTGGAAGCGTTGGAAGGTCAGCGCCAACGCGGCGAAGTACACCTGCTCGACGCGCGTTTGATAGTCGCGGCTGTGCAACAGTGCCAACCGCATGACGGTGTCGGGTCCCAGGGGGACCGCGCCCCGCGCGTCGCGCGGCAGGCAAGCCAACCAGGCTGGCTGTTCCACGGCAGGAGCCTGGCCGCGGCGATCCCAACCGCGCCAGCCGCGAAACCGATAGGGCGCGAGCATATAGCGATGGGCCGCCGGATCGTCCGGGGGCAACACGCCGCGGTCGGGATCCGTAGCATCGAACATCCGCGAGCGCCGGTCGGGCAATAATCCGCGCGGAGGGACCGCCCAGCGAACGTCGTTGTCGCGTTCGCCAAGAATGCCAGACACCAGGCCATCGGCCTGGGTCCGGTGATAGGCTCGCGAACAACCGGACGACCACACGGCCACCATTGAGCAGGCGAGAAGCAGCGACGCAAAACGGGTGGCCCCCGCACCATGCGCCGGCCCCGCATCGCGAGCGGGCCGAGCGCCGTGACCTGGTCCAGTGCGGTGCCAGCGAGCGTATGCCAGCGGCGCGCACGGCGGTCGGCAGTTAGACGGGCTGGTTGAGGCCATGAGATTGCGTTCCGGCATCGTGCGCGCAGGCTGAGCCCGTACGCTGCCCAGGGAAACTGCCGGCAGGCACTGGCACGGCATGGTCGACAGACAATGTTGAGTCACGGTGGCAGGCGGAACCCTGGTGCCACCCCCCGAACGTTGAAGAGAGCCGGACTATAGGTGAACTCTGGCCCAATTTCCATGCGAACCATGAGCGGGTCCGCGGCGTAGAGAGCGGCGTTTTCGATCCCTGGGCGCGCACCTGAACAGGTGGTGGTACCTAGTCTGCGCAGGTCCCCAGGCTTCGACGACCGTTTAGGTTTACTCAAGCCCTACTGTCGCCCGGCCGAACTAAGAGGTGACGCGACTCCACGCGAAGCGCGCGCCGCCGTCGACGCGCGGTTGGTAAATGGCGCGGAATGCCTATTGCAGCGAATTTGGGCAGAACACAATGAGTAGCACGACATCACTACCGGCGGGCCCCCGGCCAGGATTGTTGGCCCGACTGACCGACGCGATTGCGGCCTGGGTCGCCGACTTGGGCGAGTTGGTAGTGTCGTGGGTCGAGGCCGTGGGCAGCACGGCGCTGTTTGTGTTTCGCACCATGTATTGGCTGTTCACCCGGCTGCCCCAGCGCGAAACCTTGCTGCCGAATTTTTATCAAATCGGCGTACTGAGTCTGCCGGTGGTGGCACTGACGGGCACGTTCATTGGCATGGTCTTGGCGGTGCAAAGCTATTCGCAGTTTCGCATGTTGAACATGGAAACTCGCCTGGGCGCGGTGATCAACCTGACTTTGGTACGCGAGTTGGGGCCGGTGCTGGCCGCCACCATGTTGGCGGGCCGGGTGGGTAGCGCCATGGCGGCCGAGCTGGGCACCATGCGTGTGACCGAGCAGATTGACGCGTTGGCCAGCATGGGATCGAACCCCATTCACTATCTGGTCGTGCCGCGGTTTTTGGGTTGCATGCTGTTGATTCCTGCGCTGACGGTGATGGCCGACTTCATGGGCGTGGTCGGCGGCTGGGTGTATAGCATCATGCTATTGGGCATCGATTCGCACCACTATTGGAGCAACTCGCAGAAATTCGTGGGCGCTTTCGATTTGTTTAGCGGAGTGTTCAAAAGCTTGTTTTTTGGCGCCGCCATTGCGCTGACCAGTTGCCACCGTGGCTTCTATTGCGATCCCGGGGCCGAAGGCGTGGGGCGCGCGGCGACCGGCGCGTTTGTCTATTCGTTCGTGCTGATTTTGCTGATGGACCTGCTGTTGGGAATCATGCTGGAATCGACCTACGATTCGCTATGGCCCGAGGGGCGGAGGATTGTATGAACGCCCCTGGAGAAGAGCGCGCCCCGGCCGCACGGGGCGACACGGATCGACCCCTGGCGGTGGTCGAAAATGTTACGGTGCGCTTTGGTCGTCAGACCGTGCTGCGCGAAGTGAATCTGTCGATACCGGCTGGTCAAACGGTGGCCATCATTGGCGAAAGCGGTTGTGGCAAAACCGTGCTCATGAAAACGCTGATTGGCCTGGTGCGGCCCAGCACGGGACGCGTGCTGTTCGACGGCCGCGACTTGTCGCGAATGTCGGACCACGAACTAACCAAGGCGCGCACCCGGTACGGGTTTGTGTTCCAGCAGGCCGCGCTGTTCGACAGCATGACCATCTACCAGAATGTGGCTTTCCCGCTGCGGCAACACACACGGAAGGCCGATGCCGAGGTACAAGAGATTGTGCTGGCCCGACTGGCCGAGGTCGGCCTGCCCGCCGGCGTGGTCAACAAGAAACCGGCCGAGCTCTCTGGCGGCATGCGGAAGCGCGTGGGTTTGGCGCGGGCACTGGTACTCGATCCGGAAATCATTCTCTACGACGAACCGACCACGGGGCTCGACCCGATCATGAGCGACGTCATCAACGAGTTGATCCTGCGCTCGCGACGGCGCTACGCGGTGACCAGCGTGGTGGTGACCCACGACATGCACACCGCACGCAAGGTGCCCGACCGGGTGATCATGCTGTATCCATTGGCGCGGCTCTCGCAGGGGGAGCCGCAGGTAATTTTCGATGGATCGCCGGACGACCTGGACGATGCGGTCGATCCGCGCGTCACGCAGTTTGTACACGGCGAGGCGGGCGAACGATTGATGGAGATGCGGGAAGCGAACTCGTAACCGCCGCGGGTCGAACCCCCTTGGGGGATCTCGGAGCGGCCAACCTGATCGGTTTATGGACGAACGGTTGCTACAGTTCCGCGTGGGCGCCACGGTGCTGGCGGCGCTGATCTTGACCGCCATTTTGGTGGCCTTGTTCAGCGAGCTGCCCTCCGTCAGCGTCGCCGCGCGCCGCTATACCGTGTATGTTCACTTTCCCCAAGCACCGGGCGTTTCAGCCGACACGCCGGTTCGCAAGAGCGGTATTTTGATCGGGCGCGTGCGCACCGTGGAATTCGCCGCCGACGGCGGGGTGATTGTCACCGTGGCCATCGACGCCGACGCACGGCTGCGGACCAGTGAAATCTGCCGCATCAGCGGTTCGCTGCTGGGCGATGCCAACCTAGAGTTCGTGCAGGGCGAGGAACAGACCAAGGAACTCATCAAGGAAGGTGACCTGCTGGCCGGCATTGTCCGAACCGACCCCCTCGAGGTAATCAGCAACCTGGAAGGCAAGCTGAACGAGGCCATTGGCTCCGTGGCCGGCACCTCGAATGAAATCGGCCGGCTGTCGCGCAATTTGGCCGATCTGTTGGAAAACAACCAAGAGCAGGTGGGGCGAATTGTGTCCAAGGCCGAGCAGACGCTCGATACCGTGCAGTCGGTGGCCGGCAACGTGAACGGTTTGATCGACGACCCCGAACTGCAAGCCAATCTGAAACAAGCGATCTCCGATTTTCCCGCCGTGCTGAGCGAAACCCGTGCCGCCATCGCGGGCATCAAGGACACCGTGGCTCTGGCCGACAAGAACTTGCAGAACCTGGAAGGCCTCACCCGGCCTCTGGGAGAGCAGGGCGAGCAGATCGTCACCCGCATCAACGACACACTGGCTCGGGTCGACGAAATGGCTTCGGAGTTGTCCCAATTCACTCGCAAGCTCAACAGCTCGGAGGGAAGCCTGGGGCAATTTCTTAACAATCCCGACCTGTACCAGAATCTGACCGACGCCGCGGAGAACATCGTGCAGCTTACACGCGATGTGCGCCCGATTGTCTACGATGCCCGCGTGGCTCTCGACAAAGTGGCCCGCGATCCCGGCGGAGAAATTGGCGTCCGTGGCGTGGTACGAAAGCGCATTGGCATCAAGTAGCCACGGGCGTGCGCTGGGCTGGCCACTTGGCATGGTGGCGAGGAAACGAGCGCCTGGCGACGCGCGGTGGGCCAGTTGCTTGGCTGCTGCCGCGCGAGAATTTCGCGCCAACTACAAGTTGAGACCAACATCGCGTGCCCATCCGGCACGGGCATCCAACGCAAGCAGCAGCGCTAGGCCAAGTTACGCTACGAGGACCATGACATCAGGACCTGGGCGCGATTTTGGGGGCAAGTCCTCGCTACATTTGGCCGCTTTGGGGCAGCGCTACGGAATTCA
>CAYSXM010000132.1:0-8802 GCA_964434905.1 uncultured Pirellulales bacterium
CCGATTGATGGTCAAACGGCAGCCGACCTGAAAGATTGCGCTCCGACAAGCGGCGCTCTTCCTCGGGCGACGCCTGTGCCTTGCGCGGACCGACACGAATAAGGACCCGGCCGTTGAACCTTACCGGAGGTTCCGTGGAAGGCTCGACAATCACCACGGCGACCTCGCATCCCTGCAAATTCGCGCGCCGAACCAGCAATTGGGGAAATGGCAACAAGCATCCGTCGGAGCGTATTCCGCCCAAGGTGGTCAACAACTGGTCGTCGATCTGGAGGTTCGCGCATTGGCCATCGTCGTGGAGACCGACGACGATCACGCCCGGTTGTCCGCAGCCCGGCAGATCATTAGCAAACGCGCAGGCGGCCTGCCGAACCTTGTCCAAGTCTTTCGTCGACGCCGTGAACTCGATTCGATCGCTTTCGCCGGCAGCGACCAGCGCGACAAGTTGTGCATCATCCAACATACGGCACCAGCGGACTGCGGGGCATTGAACCCGGATTATTCACGAGCCTTCTGCTGCGGAACCGAGCGTGTCGCGTCCCTAGTGTCATACCGCAATCGCCGCTGATTCACGTATGCAGCAATACGCCCCAGAGCACTGGCAAAGCCAGTGGCACCCAGAACGAATGAATAAGGCAGGTCTCGTCAGGCCAAGGCCTGATCCACAAGACGGATCGCGGTTTTTCTCTCAGGCGCAACACAGTCGATTCCTCGCGACGAGGTGCATGAACAAGCCGGGTTGAAAAATCGGCGCGCAAGCAACAGGCAACGTGGCGATCAGGTCTCAAACAGCCGCACGTTCGCGGCAATCGGGTCGCGCGTTTGCCGGCAGCGGTTGGCCGGCACTGCGGGGTCTTCGTAGCCAAACGACACTCCACACATAATGCGCAGCGCCGGAGAGATATCGAGTTCCTGCCGAAGAATGTCTGGGTATTGCCGCAGGCTGGCTTGGGGGCAACTAGCCACACCGCGCGACCACAGCGCCAGCATGAACGTCTGCACCCACATGCCCACATCGAGCGCCACGCCCAACCCGTAACTTTTCTCCATGCAAACGATGGCCACGTGCGGGGCGTCGAAGAACTCGAAGTTCCGCAGCATGGCGCGCATGCGGCCGGCGTGGTCGCCCCGTTCAATGCCCATTTCGCGATACAGCGCCACGGCACACTCGACCTGCAGCTTACGATAGGGTTCCGGAAACTGGTCGGCGGGATCTTCCATGCCTCCCAATTCGCCGACGGAAATGGCGGTTGTGAGCTTCAATCGCAGCCTGCGACAGGCAGCGCCCGACGCGACGAACACCCGCCAGGGCTGCACATTGCAGTTGCTGGGGGCGGCTTGGGCCAGTTCCAGGGCCTCTCGCAGCACCGCCGCGGGTACGAGCTTGTCGGGCAGATAGCCGCGTACACTGCGCCGTTGCCGAATCGTGTCGTCCAGGTCGTGCATCAGGCGACTCCTAGTCGGAACCGATCATGTAGCACGCAAGCGCTCATGACCATCATCAACACGTAACTGGCGCCGCTCCGCTTGCGCTCGTCCATTTCAGGCAATCGCCCGAGCAAGTACCGCACCACGCTCGGGTCGTAAAATGGCATGTCGTCAAGCACCTGGCTATGCAACAGGTCGTGCATCATTTGGCTCAACCGGCCATCCAGGTTCAAACCCACCGGTGGCGCTAGGAATGGATGCTTCTGGCGACGATACACGGTGTCGGTGAGCACGGGCCGGGCTGCTTCGCGCAGCACATATTTCTCGGTCATGCCATGAATTTTCATTGCCACGGGCATGTCCTTGACCAATTCCACTACCTGATGATCCAGGAAGGGCACCCGACCTTCGATCGAGTGCGCCATTTCCATGCGGTCGCCCAAGAAATTCAACAGGTAGTTGCACAGCATCGACTTGCTCCACAAGTACAACGACTGGTGTACCGGGTCGCGTCCGGCCAACTGGCCGCGCACATCGAAGCGATCCAAAAAGACTCGAAACGGGTCGCGTTTCTCCCATCTGTCAAGAAAGTCGCCCCGGAACAATCGGCGATACCGCAGACTGTTCGAGCTGCGCGTCTCAATCCACGAGGGGACGAAACCCAGCACCCGGCGCACACTTTCCATGGGCAAAGCCTCGCCGCTGGGCAACAGCACGCCCCGCGAAACGGCGTTGTCGTCGTGCAGTTGGTCGAGCAATCGCTGCACGTCCTGGGGGTCTTGCCCTTGGCTGTTATACAACAGCATGTCGCGGCGAAAGTGCGGATAGCCCGCCAAAATCTCATCGGAACCTTCGCCGGTCAACACCACCTTGTAGCCGCGATCGCGCACCATTTCGCTGAGCAAGTACTTGGCCACGCCGTGGGGGTTGGCGGTAATCGTTTCGGCGTGCCACACGGCGTCGGCAAAGTGGTCGGCCAACTGGGCCTGGGTAATCTGCAATGGGTTGAAGTGAGCCCCGGCGCGGGCGGCCATCTCTTCGGCCACGTGCTGCTCGTTGTATTCGGCGGTATCGAAACACAGCGTGAAGGCCTCGATCGGAACGGGGTGATGCAGCGACGCAAACCCCAAAAGCGCACAGGAATCGATCCCACCACTCAGATAACAGCCCACCGGCACGTCGGCCCGCAGTCGAATGCGAACGGCCTCATCGAGTGCCGCGCGCATCCGCTCGATATGTTCCTCCGGAGGCCGCGCCTTAGCCGGCGCCGTCACGGTGGGATAATCGAAATCCCAATAACGCACCAGTTGCACCCGCTCGCGCGTGGCCAACAAGTAGTGGCCAGGTGGCACCTGATACACCCCAGCGAACAACGAACGATCCTGGTCGAAGTACACGTGGCTGTATTGAAAAAACGATTCCGCGTCCCACCGCGCGGGCACACCGGCACGAAACAGCGCCTTGGCCTCTGAGGCCAGATACAGCCGGCCCTCGTGTTCCGCATAATACAGCGGCTTGATGCCGAACCGGTCGCGCGCGGCCAACAACACCTGGTTGGTTTCGTCCCACAGCACCATCGCAAATTCGCCGCGCAAATGCTGCAATGCGCTGCCGCCATATTCCTCGTACAGGTGCAACGCGATTTCGCTATCGCTCTTTGTCCGCAGTTGGTGTCCCCGATCGATCAATTCAGATCGCACGCGTTCGTAGTCGTAGAACTCGCCATTGACGACAATGTGCAGCGACTCGTCCTCGTTGGCGATCGGTTGATCGCCCGTGGTCAGGTCGATGATGCTCAGTCGGGCGTGTCCTAGCCCCACGCGGCCATGGGGTGCCACCCACTGGCGCTGACCATCGGGCCCGCGGTGATGCAACGCCCGCGTTGCCTCGCGCAGCGCGTCCGGGTCGAGCGGATCGCCCGTCGTACGGCAAAATATTCCAACAATGCCGCACATGGCGGGGTATTCCTGTGGAAAGAGGTGGGCGGTCTTGCCAGCCCCGGCAACCCCCAGGGGGGACGGCCAGCCAGAGTTGACCGCAGGCCACGCGGGTCGTCAAGCACGCTACACCGCCACGACGATTCCGCGCCGCTTGACGTTCCCACGACCACCCGTCAGGCTGAAGTGCCCAGCAGCCCGTTGAAGAATTCGACGCGCCGGCGTCATCGCCTGGATGCGATGGCAAAATAGCGACGTCAGTCGTTGTTTTGCCTGCCGCGCGGCGCGGTGCTCTGCACGTGGCGAAGTTGAAAAATGCCACGACGGCATTTTTCAGCGGTCTGCTAGCACAAGCGGTTGACTCGCGGAGCATGCCCGCGACGCGGGCCCCGTGCATTTCAATCTGGAAACCCCAGCAGATTCCATGAGTCCACGCGAATTCCGACGGCGGCAAGGAGCCCAGGCCATGTTTCATCGCGCAGGATGGTGCCTGTTGGCCTTGCTCGTCAGCTCGAACGTGGCGGCGCAACCAGGTACCCCGCAGAACGCAGATCCATTTACCCGGGGCGGGAGTTCGGAACGCCAGGCCGACATGCCGGTCGACAGCGGCGCGCTGCCGGTGGGTGCGGACGGGGAAGCGTCCGCCGTGGCGGCAGGCGCGCCGCATGGCGAACCGCCGGCGAGGGCGCGGACCGAGTCCGCCGACCCCACGGCCGACACTCTGCTGAAGGACGCGCTCGAACGGCGCGACGAAGATCCAATTTCCGGACAGCCGCTGACGCTCGCCGAATTGCTGTCGTCACCTGGCGACGCACAAACTCGCCTGACTCGCCTGGAAGCCTATTGGCAGCTTGCATCCGCGGCTGCCGCCTATCGCTATGCCAGCGCCGATGTCCGCTTCTATTCGGAGTGGTGTGATCAGCTAGCACAGCCTGCCGGCGCCAACACGGCGGTCGATTCGCACTCGGCCATTCCTACCGCGCTGCGTGCCTGGTTAGCCGCGGCCCAGGCACGACAGGCGCAGCGCGAGGCAGGTTTCCACGCGTCGCAGGGCCATCTGGCCAGTCTGTTGGCAAGTGACACACTGTTCTGGCCATCCGATCGACCCCACACCGCGGTGTATCACACGCGCTACGAGTCATTGTTTCCCGACCAAACGCCCCCGCCGCGATTGACATTTCTGTTTCACAACCTGCCGCTTGCGCAGCAGGCGATCAACGCAGAGGCCGCTGCCATTGTGGCCCAAGCAGAAGCGGTTGAGGCCGTCGAACAAGCCTGGCAGACAGGGGCCGGCACGATCGACGATATTGGCTCGCGGCGCGCGGAACTGTCTCGACAGCGCCGACAATTGCTCGATCTGGTCTACGAATACAACTTGGCCATTGCCGAGTTCGCCCTGTCGGTGGTGCCAGCCGAAGTGCCGGGCGATCAGCTAGCCGCGATGCTCGTGCGGCCGCACGATGGCGGCCCGTCGTCCGACCACGTGCCCGCTGCGGCGCAGGCCGCACGATACGATGCTCGCGCTGGGGCAGGTGCGTCCGACGTGATTCCCGCCTCGGCGAGCGAACTGGCACCCTTTCCCGGAGACACGGCAGAATTGGACGAAGCGCCCGCGGCTGCTTGGCTGGTTCCAGCCGATCTGGCCACGCAGCCGCGATGGGGCGAATTGGCAACGGTCGAACCCCTGCGCCGCGCCCAACGTTTGGCCCGCCTGGTGTCCGGCGCTGCGGCCGCCCCGGCCGAGGCCGTGTTGTGGAGTCTCGAGGACTGTGTGGCGGCGGTAGAGCCCGCTGCCCGAGCAGCGCTGGTTGCAGCCTATTGGAATACGGTGCGCACTGCGGCGCGGGCCGCGGCGGCACAATGGCACGCAGGGCTGCTTTCTAGTATCGACCCGACGCCCGTCCTCGCAGCCGAACCCGCCGCGGCATCGGAAATTGTTGCGGCCCAGCGAAGCGCGGTGGCCGATGCGTTGGCGGCGCTACGCGAACTGGAAGTGGCGCAGCAAGCACTTATGAACTCCGTGGCCCAGCAGGGCGCCGATCGGCCTTGGCCCGCTACTGCTTTCCACGGCGGTCGCTACGGGCTAGCCATCGAGTCGCTGTCGGCTGCTCAACAGACCGATGCGACTCTGCGCGCGGCGGCCGAACAATTGCCCGCCTGGCACCAGTTGGTGGTCGAGCAGGCCGCCCTGGCTGCGGAGGCCGACACAATTCGTGGTGAGGCGTTTGCCCAACTGGCCACCGACCCCGGGTCATGGCGCTCGGCACTCGCCGCGGCCGCACGCGAGAGCGAACACTTGGTGGCACTGGTCGAAGCGCTGGCTGAATACAACACAGTCATTGCCCAGTACGCGCTGCGCAGTGTGCCGTCTTCAGCACCGCCCGGCGAATTGACGCCACGATTGGTGCTGGCGGAACAGCCGTCGCCGGAAAACTAGGGCAATTGCTTGGCGCGTAGCTTGCGACCAAACAACTTGACGTGAATCACCGCCCGCACATGCTCTCCCGTGGCCACTAGTTCCGACTGATCGCGGGCTTCAATCCGAAACCTGATCGATCGCCCATCAATCGCCACTACCTCTGCCGTGGCGGTCACAACGTGGCCCGCGGGCGTGGGGGCCAGGTGCTGGAAATTGAAGCCCACACCTACGGAATGCTCGTGCGGTTCCAAGTGCGGGGCCAAGGCATCGTGCGCGGCGCGCTCCATGAACGTTAGCAACCAGGGCGAGGCCAGCACCGGTGGCGCCCCGGGATGATGATGGCTGACCAGGTGTTCGGTCACCACTCGTTGAATCACACAACCCGTCGAACCGGGTACCAGCGTGGGTTTCATGGATGGCCGCTCGGGGGGCTCGTGGCGCGCACGTGAGAGGGGAATCGCTGTGCTGAGTCCGGATGATTCATGAACTTCGTTGCGAGAAGTCGAACGCGAGGAGCCACAAGTGGCGCGGCTCAAGCGAAACCTTCTGGCGCCGTGCTGGGTCCGCGCACCAGGCGCGACATGTCCCGTTCGAATCGCTGTTTGGCGATGCCCAGCAGTATCCAAAGCACCAGGGCCGGCAGAGCCCACCGCAGAATCGCCCGGCGGCGTGGCGTCCAACTTCGAGCTGGAGAGATTTCTGGCACCCCGCACAACCCGGGTGTCAGTAGCAACACCGCCGCGGTGCTCGATGTCAAACCACCGAAGTACCGCCCGACAAATACGAGCCCGAACAAGACGACGATCGCTAGTTCAGTCATGGACGTGAGGTGTGCGCCGCGATCGCCAAGCCGCGCGGCCAGGGTCACGCCCGCCACCGCGGCCGCCCAGGGCAGCGTCGCCTCGCCACCGCCGATGTAGCCCGCCATCATCACCAACAATCCCGTCGTTAACAACGCGGCGGCCAGGGCCACCGCCAGGGGCGTCTGTTGCTGCCTGCTCGCCATGCCAGCCGACAAGGCCTGTAGCGCCACCAACAGCACCGCGCTGACAATTAGCTCCAAGTGAACCCAGGCGAGTCCGCCTTGCAGATAAACCGATTGGTGTAACAGCAGCCAAACCAGCCCCAGGGCCAGTACGGCGCGCACGATCCACCGCCCGGCGCCCCGGCGAAACCACCCCCGAACGGTCGCCATGGTCGCGATCGTAGCGAGAACACCGAACACCAGGAACCGGTCCAGGGCACTCGCCGGGGGCCAATGCGGCGTGCGTTGCAAGAGGGCCTGCCCCGCGGCCGCTCCGGCCGCGAGAGCGACCACGCCCTGCGCGTTGCCGTGTGTGGCGAGCCAGCGCGGCGGGGCCTGGCCCAGGGCCGCGAACACCAGGGCACCGGCGGCGAATGCGACGGCCATCGCGGCGCCCCACACCGCAACATCGAACATGGGCTACTTGCGCATCCCTTCGCAGTCGATGCTAACGATCGCCTCGTCGCCGATCAATCCGATCTGGCTCTTGTCGAAATTGAAGTCGCTACGTTTGAGCCGCAATTCCGTGGAGAATCCCACGTGTTTGGTACCATTCCAAACAATTTCCTCGCTGCTGTGCAGGGCCATGGTTATTTCCTGCTTGACGCCGTGCATGGTGAAATCGCCGGTCACCTCGTAGCCGCCTTCGATGCCTTGGACCTTGGTGCTTTGGAACTCAATTGTTGGAAACTGCTTGGTGTCGAAATAATCAGGCTGGCGCAGGTGCTCGTCGCGCGCGGCGTTGGCCGTATCGATGCTCTCGGCATGAATCGTGAGTTGGAAGCTCGACTTCGTGGGGTCTTGACGATCCAACACGAACCGGCCCTCGACTCGATTAAACCGCCCGTGAATCCAACTGATGTCGAGATGCCGCGCCTTGAAGCTAACCGACGAGTGGACCGCGTCGTAGGCATATTCGTCGGCAGCGCAGGCGGCGTGCTGCAGCGCGACCAGTGTCGCGGTCACCACCAGCATGGGGGCGCACCTCAAGAGCAACGTGTGCATGGAAGGGTTTCCTTTTCGAGCCTCTATCCAAATGTGTTGAACCATCTACGTCGACGATGGTAGCGGTGGACAAGGCGACAGGCAACTTTTCGGCCATGGTCCGCAAAGAGCAACGACCGGGGACGCCACGCCGCTGCCCCGACCGCGGACGCGGCTGTGTGCCGACGCAGCGAATTGTGGCCGGACTTTATCTCGCAGCCCATTGAATCTTCAACGGGCTGCTCGCGCCTGTTGCCAGACGGCGGTCTACGACGCGCCAACCAGGGGGCTGAATTTCTCGAGCGCCATGTCCTTCAGCCGCTTCAAGTCAAGTTTCCCGGTGCCCAGCACTGGAATCTCGTCCACCTCGCTGAAACTGTCGGCGCTGGGAATCCACAGATTCGGCAGTCCCGCTTCGGAAAGCTCGCGGCAGACCTCGTCCGGCGTTTTCTCCAACGGCCGATGCAGCACCACCAGTCGCTCGCCCTTGCGCGGGTCGGGCACCGCAGCCACTGCGGCCAGCAATTCTTCATCGGCCCCGAGAATCTTTTGAATGGCCTCTTCGATGCGAATGTGGGGAACCATTTCGCCGCCGATTTTCGAGAATCGACTGAGGCGCCCGGTAATGTGTACGAATCCGTCGTCGTCGACGAAACCTATGTCGCCCGTGACGTACCAACCCTGCTGGACCACCGCGGCGGTTTTCTCGGGCAGCTTGTAATAGCCCTGCATCACGTTGGCGCCGGTGCACCAGATCATGCCGGGCTCGCCCGGGGACAGATCGCGCCCGGTATCGGGATCGACCGCCTTGACCTTCACGCCGGGAATCGGTCGGCCCGCGGAACCGTCGCGGGCCACTTCGCCCTCGACAACCGCGTGGCTGGCGGGCACATTTAAACAGATCAAGGGCGACATTTCAGTCGCTCCATAGGCCTCGCACGGGCGCACACCGAACTTTGCCTCGTAGGCATCGCTGACTTCGATCGGAAGCTTCTCAGCGCTGGCGAATA
>CAYSXM010000133.1:0-4916 GCA_964434905.1 uncultured Pirellulales bacterium
TGGTGGCGTTGGAGGCGGGTCGGCGCAACGGTTTGGCGCACGACGTGCGGAGCGCGCTGAATGAGACCGAGTCGATGGCATCGAAACTGGCGCTGGTGGCCAGTCGGACCGACAATCTGGTGGTGATTACGGACGAACACGGCTGCATTGAATGGGTGAACGAGGCGTTTACCCGGTCGCTGGAATATACCTTGGACGAAGTGCGGGGGTTGCCGCACGGCAAGTTGTTACAAGGGCCCGATTCGTCGATTGGTGCCGTGGCCCAATTGCTCGAGCGGTTGGCACAGGGCCAGAAGGCCGCGGCGGAAATCGAAGTGTATTCCCGCGCGGGACGGCCCTGTTGGCTACAGATTGAGTCGCAACCGGTGGCCGACGAGGCGGGCGAGTTGCGGCATTTTATTTCGACGCTACGCGACATCAGCCGGCTCAAGGCGGTGCAGGTTGGACTGCACAGCAAGTCGGAAGAGCTGCAGGGCATTTTGCGCGCCTTTCCCGACACCTATTTCCGCCTGACGGCGCAGGGCGAGGTGCTGGAGTTCTTTCCGGGCTTGGACAACGCTCCGTTCGTGATCACGCGGCAGATGGTCGGTCGGCCACTGCGCGAGGCGTTTCCCGATTCGGCGCGTCTGGGCGTCGACGCGGCACTCTGTACGGTCTTCGCCACGCGCGAGTTGGTCGAGGTGGAGCTGGCCTGCGATCGTCCGGCGCAGCGACTGACGCTGGAAGCCCGGCTGGTGGCTTTGAGTGACCGCGAGGCAATCGCCCTGGTGCGCGATGTTACGGCGCGCAAGCGGGCAGAGCGCGAACTGAACGACTACAACTGCGCATTGAAGACGGCGAACGAATCGCTGGAACGGTTTTGTTTGGAGGCGGAACAAGCGACACGTGCCAAGTCGGAATTCCTGGCCAATATGAGCCACGAGATCCGGACCCCGATGACGGCCATTTTGGGCTACGCCGACCTGTTGCTGAGTGAGGCAGGCTTGGAGAAAGCTCCGCCTTCGCGCGTGGAGTCCTTGCGTACGATCCAGCGCAACGGGCAGTTCTTGTTGGAGATCATCAACGACATACTCGATCTCTCGAAAATCGAGGCGGGAAAGATGTCGGTCGAGCGCATTGCCTGCCAGCCCGCCCGAGTGGTGGACGAGGTCTGCCAATTGATGCGAGTCCGCAGCGACGAAAGACAGTTGGGTCTCGAGGTTGAATATGCCACGCGGCTGCCGGAAACCATTGTCAGCGATCCAACGCGGTTGCGCCAGGTGCTGATCAACCTGACCGGAAACGCCATCAAGTTCACAGAACAGGGGCGGGTGCGGTTGGTGGTTCACTGCGAGCAGCCCGAGTCGAATCGCCCGCTGTTGCGGATCGATGTGTGCGATACGGGGATTGGAATTTCGACGGAACAGATGACGAAGTTGTTCCAGCCGTTTTCACAGGCCGACACATCGACCACGCGCAAGTACGGCGGAACGGGGCTGGGGTTGACCATCAGCCACCGTTTGGCCGAAATGTTGGGGGGGGCCATTTCCGTAACCAGCACGCCCGGCGAGGGAAGTGTGTTCACGCTGCGCGTGGAGACAGGCTTGTTAAAGGGTGTCTCTTGGATCGAACCGCGCCAGAGCGCAACCACGGAATTCGAACGGCCGGCCGGCGCCGCCAGCAATCGTCAGACGCCGCTCGATTGCCGAGTGTTGCTGGCGGAAGATGGGCTGGATAACCAGCGTTTGATCTCGTTCGTGTTGAAAAAAGCTGGTGCCCAGGTCACGATCGTGGACAACGGGCTGGCAGCGTATGAACGTGCTATCCAAGCGGCGCAGGCCGGCTCTCCCTTCGAGGTGGTGTTGATGGACATGCAGATGCCGGTGCTCGACGGTTACGGCGCCACCGCGAGGTTGCGGTCCGAGGGCTATCGGGGAGCCATTCTGGCGCTGACCGCGCACGCCATGAGCGGCGACCGTTCCAAGTGTACGCAGGCAGGCTGCGACGACTATGCGACGAAACCGATTGACCGCCCCCAACTAATTAGCCAGGTACGCACCTGGACCGAGCATACGCGCGCGTTGCCGGCGATCTTGGTGGAAAACGCGGACTCGGCGACCACGGTCTGAAACCTTCGGTGGCGCGCACCGACAGCGCCAGCTCGAGAGCGGAGTCCAGCGGCGGTCGTTCTGGCCGGCCGTGTTCCACCCGCGGCAAACCGTAGTGGTTGGGCAGTCTGTGGCGAGCGCGGTTTGGCGATACAGAGCGCTCCGGGGCACCCCTCCGGATATGCCGGGGTTGAGGGAGCGGCCGGTTTTGCTCAGCAGTTGCGTTCTGTGGGGTCGATTCAAGCGACGAGACCGGGCCCACGGATGGGTTTCCGGTGTGCCACCCGCTCTTGTTTGCGGCGGACTCGACCGATGGATCGACGGAAACCAGGGTGGCTCTGCGCCGGCCGGCTGGTCGGGTTGGCGGTGGTTTGGTGGTGCGGCGCCGCGGCGCGCGAACTACCGGCTGGAGAAGGCCCTGGCCCAGCCGCTTGGTCTCGGCGAGTGCCGGCCTATGTGGCTCGTCTGCCGATTTCCACGACCGCAAGCGGTTCGCCTAGCGCGATCGCCGATGTAGGCGAAGCACTGGCCGACGCACATCGCGGACCCTCGATAGCGCCGGGTGCCCCACGGCAGTCTTCGGAGTTGGTGGCCGTGCTGCAGATGTCGAGCGCCAGGGTGCAACGGGGATATGCGCTGGCGCAGCGTGGAGCGTTGTATGCCGCTCGAGTAGAGTTTCATGCGGCGCTGGGCGAAATGGCACAAGCGTTGGACATGGCCGACGGCCAAACGGAGCACAGCCAGGCGCTCGCGGCGGGCATGCGGGCACTGGACGAAGCCGACGACTTCCTGCCGCGCGGCCAGGGCTTCGAGGCAGATGTCGATGTGCGAGCCATCGCGGCGACGCACGCCACGGGGGTGTTGAGGTCGCTCGGCGACCAGCGGTTGCTGCCAGTCGCCGCGCAACAACTGTATTACGATTTTGCGAAGTCCAGCCTGGCGCGTTCGGTGGCCTCGCTGGCGCCGGCCTCGCTGGCCTTGCACGGGGTGGCCAAAATTCATCGCCTGGAACTTCAAGCCAGCGGAGCGGGGCGCAGCCTAGCGGCATCGAAGGCGGTTGTGCTGGAGCAAGCGGCGCTAGAGACCGACCCTGGTAACTTCCTAGCGGCCAACGATCTGGCGGTGCTGTGGGCGGGGTTTGGTCGGCTGACCGATGCACAACGGCTGCTCGAGCGCACCCTGGAACTCGCCCCGCACGCGACCGTGTGGGACAATTTGGCCCGGGTGTACCAGCGGCGAGGACTCGTACACGAAGCGGCGCGGGCCCAGGCAGAGTCGGCGCGGTTGGCATCGGCCAACGCGGCTGGCTGGGTTTATTCGGGGGTGAATGTGGCCCAAGCAGGCGTGGTGTGGGTCGACCCGGCCACCTTCGCCGCGAGCAGTACGTCGGCCGTTGGCCCGTTGCCCTCGACGCCCGGTGCGGCGCTGCAATCGGGCACTGCTCGGACGATTCCAACCATGCCCAGACGGTAACGATGGGGAGTGCACGATGCGTCGTGGCAGGGGAGAACTGCGTGCAGCGACTCGCCCCCGGCGGATGTGCCGGTGGCTGGGACGTGCTGCGGCGCTGGCGCTGATGATCTGGGGAGCGCGTTCGGCCACCGCCGATCCTCCGCCGGTGCCGCACCCATCGGCAGCCCATGCGGCAATGCCAGGCGCGCCCCAAGGAGCACCCTTGCACGTGGCATATCGCGCGCGCCAACCGCTGGGACCGGCGGCGCCGTTTTGTATTCAAGGGGTCGATGCCAGCCAGACGTTTGGCTGTGGAGAAAGCACCTGGGACGCCTGGGGCCCGGTGCCGTGGCAAGCTTTTGGCCCGGGTGAATACACCGGGCACCCGCGCCAAGAGCACGTGGGCGAATATCGGCTGCGCGTGGACGACCAGTTGGAACTGGTCTATCGCTTGACGCGCGACGAGACCACGCGGCCGTATACGCTGAACGTGGGCGACGAGATCCGAGTGGAATCGGTGGCCGATGCCACGTTGGATCGGCAACTGATCGTGCAGCCCGACGGCTCGATCACGCTGAAGATGGTGGGCCAGGTGCGCGCCACGCGGCGCACGGTGAATCAACTGCGCGACGAAATCGAAGAGGCCTACCGAGTGTTCTATCGCGAACCGGCGATCACGGTCACTCCGATCAAGGTGAATACCAAGCTGGAAGACTTGCGGCAGTCGGTCAATAGCCAGTATGGCGCCGGTGGCCAGGTGCGGCAGGCCCATGTGACACCTGAAGGGTCGATCGCGCTACCCGTGGTGGGCTCGGTGTTCTGTCAGGGGTTGACGCTGGGGGAACTGGCCGAGGAACTTCGGGCCCGCTACCAGGCGCAGATCGAAGGCATCGAGGTGACGCCGGTGCTGTTGCGTCGCGCGCCGCGCTATATTTTCGTGTTGGGCGAGGTAAAACAGCCCGGCAGGTTCACGCTCGAGGGCCCCACCACGGCGATGCAGGCCATTGCCCTGGCGGGCAGTTGGGGCGTAGGGGCCAACCTGCGACAGGTCGTGGTGTTTCGCCGTGGCGACGACTGGCGTCTGTTGGCCACGATGCTCGACGTGCGCGGGGCATTGTATGGCAAACGCCCCGGGCCAGCCGACGAAATATGGCTCAACGATTCGGATATTGTGCTGGTGCCCAAGGGGCCTTTGAAAGTAGCTAACGAAGCGATCGAACAGGTGTTCACTCGGGGCCTGTACGGCGTGATGCCGTTTGGTTGGAGCTATAGCTTCAACAACTTTGGCAGGGTGAAGTAGCGCAGTGCGGCATGGGCGGCCACAGTGGGATCGGTATGCAGTGCGGCGCGCGCGGCCGCAGTGGGATCGGTATGCAG
>CAYSXM010000133.1:5016-8791 GCA_964434905.1 uncultured Pirellulales bacterium
TGCGGCGCGCGCGGCCGCAGTGGGATCGGTATGCAGTGCGGCGCGCGCGGCCGCACTGGGATCGGTACTGTCGGCCGGCGCAGCGGGCTGGGCAGGTGCCGCAGGCGGCTCGGCTGGCGGTGCGGGTTCGGCCGGGGGGAGCGTATCGGGCGGAGAGGAGACCGCCGGTGGTTCGGCCGGTGGGGGCAGGTCGCGCCAGGGGCGACCTGCTCGATATGCGACCAATTCGCGCTCGAGGTTGGCACGCTGTTCGTCGGAGGTCGCTAGCGACACGGCCAGTTCGGAATACTCGACGGCCTTGGCAAAGTCGCCCATCTCGGCATAGGCGGACGCCAAGGTGCTGAGCACGTGCGGTTGTTTGTACTCTGTCGACTGGCTGGCTTGCAGCGCCAGTTCGACCGCGCGGGTGCCATTGCGAAGACCATCGTCAGGCGCGGTGGCCAGGAGCCATGCCAAGTTATTGAGCGTGCCGACGCTAGAAGGATCCTTGGCGAGCGCCAGTTCGTAGGCGTCGCGCGCTTCGGATCGCCGGCCGGCAGCCACGAGCGCGTCGGCGCGTCCTTGGTGTACTGTCGCAACATCGAGGCCCATGGTCAGCGCCGTCGAATACAGTTCCACCGCCGCTTCGGGTTGGTGTTGTGCCAGCCGCAGCGCGGCCAATTGCAACACCAACTGCGCATCTTGGGGCGCTGTCTGCCGAACCAATTCGAGGTCGGCCAGCGCGGCGTCGAACTGGCCCTGGCCGGCGAGGATTTCGGCCCGAATGCGCAGCGCCGTTTCCAGGCCGGGCCGCAACTCTAACACGCGATTGACGTCGGCCAGGGCTGGCTGCCAGGCTTGAAGATTGCGATGGGCTGTGGCGCGCAATAACAACGTGGCTAAATTGTCTGGGGCGGCAGCTAGCGAGGCATCGAGGTCCGCCACCGATTCGGCGAACTTGCCCAGCATGAGGTTGGCGCGGGCGCGATGGAACCTGGCCAGGGGAGAGTTGGGGGCGATTTCGATGGCACGATCGAGGTCGGCCAGCGCGCCATCCATTTTTCGCAGCGACAGCCGCGCGGTCCCACGAGCCTCGTAGCTGGCCGCTTGCGAGGGATCGAATTCGATGGCCTGATCCAGGTCGGCGATGGCCTCCGCCGCGCGCCCCTGCTCGGCGTGAAAAATACCTCGCGCGCGCAAGGTATCGAAATCGCGCGGCGCCAACAGGACTGCCTCATTGTAGTCCGCCAGTTGCTGCGCTGGGTCGGTTCCCAGGCTGGCGCGCAAGGCGAGAACCTTGGCCCGTGCGAGTGGGTCCTCGGCAAGATGCTGTAAGGCGTCGTTCGCGGCCGACAGGGCGCGCGCCCGATCGCCGGCCGGCAAGGCATGCAGACGAGCCAGGAGCAGATGAGCGTCGCCCAGCCGCGCATCGAGCGAGACAGCTTCTTCGGCATCGGCGATGGCCTGCCGGCGGAACTGGAGCGCGCGGCGTTGGGCCTCGATATCGGTGCGGGCGGCACTCAGCGCCGGCTGGGCGATGGCGGTGGCTCGCTGCAAGAGCGAGGCCGCGAGAAGTCGTTGCGCGAATTCATTGTCGGTCGGCTCGCTACAGCCCTTGGACAAGGCACCCCGGCAGAATTGAATGACCTCGCTCAGTTCGGCCAGATTGCGCGCGGCCAGTTTCAGTTCGATGGCCTTGGCAAGCTCGGCCTCGCCACCATCGGCCAGGCAGTTTTGGCAATCTGCGCACGACCAGGAAAGCCAGGAAACAAACACAACCACGGTCCGCACCAAGCGGCGTCCCGGTCTGAAGGGGTGCATGTTGCGGCTCGCGAGAGAGTGGAAGGCGACAGGCATCGAGCTAGATGCGAGCCATTATGGCCCGACCTGCGGGAAATTGCACGCCAAGGCGCGATGCGAGGCCGGGCGACCGGTATGGCAGTGCGGGCTGGCTGCCCGTGGAGCGCGCTGGCGCCAGATTTCGCATTTGTGCGAACTTGGGGATTTTGTATGATCCGCCCGCCTCGAACCGATGAGCGGGAGCGCGGACCAGTTGCGCAGGGAGAAAACCATGGTTTTTCGCCCTGCCTGGCGCCGGTGCGTCGCTCCACGCGGAAGCGTTTTGCCAATATTTGCGAGTGAGTGCCGATGTCGGACCTGAAACGCGTCTTGGTGACCGGCGGTGCCGGCTTCTTGGGTTCGCACCTGTGCGACCGGCTGATAGCCGATGGCCATGAAGTGATTTGCCTGGACAATTTTTTCACGGGTTCGAAGCGAAACATCGAGCACCTGATGGGGCATCCGCGATTCGAAGTGATTCGGCACGACGTGGTGGAACCGATCTTGGTCGAAGTCGACTGGGTGTTCAACCTGGCGTGCCCTGCGTCGCCCGTGCACTACCAGTACAACGCCATCAAAACGATCAAGACGTCGGTGGTGGGCGCGCTCAACATGTTGGGGCTGGCCAAGCGCGTCAAGGCGCGCATTTTGCAAGCCAGCACGAGCGAGGTGTATGGCGATCCGGAAGTTCATCCGCAGCCAGAGAGCTATTGGGGGCGGGTCAATCCGCTGGGCATTCGCTCTTGTTACGACGAAGGCAAGCGGTGTGCCGAGGCACTATTCATGGACTATCACCGGGCGCACGGCGTGGATATTCGGTTGCCGCGGATCTTCAATACCTATGGCCCGCGCATGGCGCAGGACGATGGCCGGGTGGTCAGCAATTTTGTGGCGCAAGCGTTGTTAGGTCGCCCACTGACGCTGTATGGCACGGGGCAGCAAACGCGTTCCTTCTGCTATGTCGACGACCTGATTGAGGGTTTCTTGCGACTGATGTCGTATACCGGTTCCGATTGTCACGAGCCGCACAATCTGGGCAACCCGGGCGAGTTTACCATGGCTCAATTGGCGTTGGTCGTGCAAGAGGTGGTGGGGAGCCACGTGCCGATCGTGCACGAGCCATTACCGCAGGATGATCCGAAACAGCGACAGCCGGAAATCATTCGGGCGCGTCGCAACCTAGGTTGGGAGCCGACCATTGGGCTGCGCGAAGGAATTGCGCGGACTGTGGAAGATTTTCGACGGCGTCTGGCACGCGGCTAGGTCGCAGGCCAGAGGCTGGGCATGACAAATCGAACCTGCGCCCGGCACGCGCGGCGTGTCGAGTGCGATCGCCATTTCCAGGGAGGGAACGTGCGTATCACCGTGATTGGCACAGGCTATGTAGGCCTGGTGACGGGCACCTGCTTTGCCGAAGGAGGCAACGAGGTGCAGTGCGTGGACGTCGATACGGCGAAAATCGCCGGGTTGGCGCGGGGCGTATTGCCGATCTACGAGCCCGGCCTGCGCGAGTTGGTGGTACGCAATGTTCGCGACGGTCGTCTGTGCTTTGGTACCGATCTGGCCGCGGCACTGGATGGCAGCCGGGTAGTGTTTGTGGGGGTGGGCACACCCCAAGGTGCCGATGGCCGGGCCGACCTGACTGCCATTTGGGCCGTTGCTAGGTCGCTGCGCCAGCAGGCGCGTGACCCCAAGATCGTGGCCATCAAGAGCACGGTGCCGGTCGGCACGAATGCTGCCTTCGATGCACTGTTGAACCAGGGCGCGGCGATCAAGCACCACACCGTGAGCAACCCGGAGTTTCTCAAGGAAGGCCATGCGGTCGAGGATTTCACGCAGCCCGACCGGGTCGTTGTTGGGGTGCGCGACCCCTATCCGGCCGAGGTTTTGCATGACCTATACGAGCCGTTCTTGGGGGGCGATCGCCCGCTGCTGGTGATGACCCCTGAGAGCGCGG
>CAYSXM010000134.1:0-8778 GCA_964434905.1 uncultured Pirellulales bacterium
CTCACGTATTCACCAATACGCTGCGCGGGCCAATCGCGGTATTCCTTGCAGCCGCGACACTTTCGACTCCTCGCGACGAAGTTCATGAATAATCCGGGCTAAGTCCTAGCGCCGTGGTCCAAGTAGCGTAACTTGGGCCAACGTCCACCCTCGGCGGCTTCACGCGCAGCCGTGGGGGTGCGGCACGTAGCCTGCTCGGGCAGCACCGCCCCTGAATTCAGGGCGTGCCCGTTGTGCGGGGCGGGGCGAACTTGATCTTTTCGATCAAACGCACAATCTGTGCTTCACCCTGTGCTTGGGTGAGATATCCCGACACGGCGGTCACCGCGTCGATGACATAGCGATAGCTCAGTTGGTAATCGCAATCGAGCTCGACTTCCGCCGTTTCGGCCAGCGAACCGGGCCCCGTCTGTCCCCCGACCAGCGAGCGAATCTCTTGATTCAAGGCCTGGAAGCTTCCCAGCGGACGCTCGCCCAGGCGAATGCCGGCCAGGCCGCCGTCGGGTTTGGCGGTCAACCGCACCTTGAGCGGGGGCAGAAGCTCGTTGGTGGGCCCAGGGCTGGGCGCGGAGAGCGGCATCTTGACGTTGAAATCTCCTTCCAGCGTGGCAATCTTCAACGTCATCACGAAAAACGCGATGAGCTGGAACACAATGTCGATCATTGGCGTCATCTGCAACTCGACCTTGTCGCTGGTCGACGATCCAGAACGGCGAAATTTCATGACGGCCTCGCGAGCCATTTCCAATTCGGGCACGGGGGGCTCCGGCGCGTCGCGCCCCCTGGGGTTCAAGGTAACGTGGTGGGTTCGCTATCGGACTGCTTGGCGCGGAGCGAATAAATCTCGAAACCGGTCTCTTGGCATAGCTTGATCAGGTCTTGCACCTTGCCCGTGGCCGCCAAGGCGTCGGCCCGGATGATGATCGTGGCCTCGCTGACCGGCGTGCCCAACCGCTCCATGACACGCCGCTCGTGCAGTAGCGACCCGCGCAGGTCGGGCACGCTCAATTCGCCACCGTTGAACAGCACCGTGCCCTGCTGGGTCAGTTGCAGCGTCAACGGTTCCTTGGCGGCATCTTGTGGTGGAATCGCCAGCAAGCTGGCCGGCAACTTGATGCGCTCGTCTTGTTCGGCGGCCGAAAAATTCAGCGCAATCATGAAAAACGCGATCAGTTGAAACGTCATATCGATCATCGGCGTCATGTCCATTTCGGGCGCTTCCGAGCTATGACGGCGATATCGCATGTTCAGTTTCTACCGCGAACGCAAGATAAAACTCGAAAAACAATTCCCACCCGTCGCGCGCCCCAGGCGAACCCGCTCGAGCCGCACTAGCTAGCCGGAGGCGCGGTCGGAGGCGCGGTCGGCGGCGCGGCGCCGGTCACGACGGGCGCCCCCTTCTTGGCGCTCAGATGCGACACCCGGCTCAGCAACTGCTCGCTGACAATCCCCGCCTCGAGCACCAGCCGCGCCAGGCGATTCTTGAGCACGTGGTAGATGGCCACCGCCGGAATCGCCAACCACAGACCCACCAGCGTCGTCACCAGTGCGGTCGAAATGCCAGCCGCCAATTCCGAAGGCTTGGGCGTGGTCGAACTCCGCGCAATCACGGTGAACGAACTGACCATGCCGTCCACCGTGCCCAGCAGGCCGACCATCGGGCTGATCGTGCCGATCAGCGCCACGTAGCTCAGCCGCTGTTCGAGCTTCATGGTTTCTTCTTCGCCCACCTCCTGCATGGCTTCGATCGCTTCGGGATAGCCGGCAGTCGACATTTTCGGCAGGCCTGCGGCGAGCACCTGGCCCAGGAACGATTCATCGGCTTTGGCCAGGTCGTAAGCTTCTTGATACTTCTTTTCCTTGAGGCGGGCCTCGAAATCCTCGACCAACTGGGGAGGCACGATCGATTGGCGGCGGCTGGCCAGGAAATTCATCACCGTCAGCGCCACGAAGCTGATCGAAATTAACAAGAAGGCCAACACATACTTCCACCCCAAGGCCTTGGTGAACCAGGTGAGATAACTTTCTTCGGATGGGGCCGCAGCCGGCGCGGCGGGTGCCACAGCGCCGTCAGGCACCGCGCCCACCGGGGGCGCCGCGGCCGGAGGCGCCGCGGGTTCCGCAATCTCTTCCAGCGGCGCTTCCTCGGGCGCTGGCTGCGCACTGGTCACGCTGGGCACCACGCCCCACACCATCAGACCCAGTGGCAACAGCGCCAGGGCTACTGGCCGCAACCAACCGCCGGCTAGCCGGCGCGCGCGGGGCGGGGCACTCGGGCCCCTGCTTGTGCCCAGTTGCCCCGGGCTAGGTTTTCGGCGACCATTCCAGAACACCATGGGTGGCTCCTCGTCGGGGGGCCCTATCGGGGCCCCAATTCGAACTGCGATGGCAAACGGTGGATGGGGACCTGGCGATCAGGGCTGGGCCTGGTTGGCGCGCGCGGTTTTCAATTGTTCAAGTGCCTCGGCGGCCCGCTCGGGGTGGCCCAGCGCGGTCCAAAGTTCGACCAGGTTTTCCAGTGCCTTGGCGTGGGCCGGGGCATCGGCAAAGTACAACAGATCGACATGCAGGAAAGCCAACAGCGCCTCCTGGTTCCGCCCGGCCTTGCGCAGGCACTGCCCCAGCGTGGCATAGGCGCGTGCGTGCAGGCCGGCTTCCTCAGGCGCCGCGTGCGCGATGACCTCTTCGACCAGGTGAACCGCGTCGTCGACATGACCATCCGCGGCTAGACACTCAGCCTTTCCTAGTTCGGCTTCCAGCCGCTGGGCCGCCACGGCGAGGTTCTCGCCGTCGGTCGCCAACGCCAGCACGCCGTCGAAGGCCGAGAGCGCTTCCGCGAACCTGCCCTGGGCGCGCAACACGCGCCCGCGCCCTACGCCAGCGCGAAGCCGGGCCTCGGGGCCAGGCGCCTGCTCGATTTTAGCATATTCCGCCACCGCGTTATCGTAAGCCCCCACCGCGGCGAACAAATCGCCCAGCAACTCCACGGCTTCGTAATAGTGGTAGCTATTGGCCTGGGCCTCGACAAACGCGCGGACCGCCTTGCCCGCCTCGCGCGCCGAACCCTGTCCCGCCAGCGCCAGCCGGCCCTGGCACAACACGCGGTAATAGGCCAACTCGGCGCGCAGTTCGGGGCGTTCGATCGCTTGGGGGTCCATCTCGTCGAGCGAGGTCAGGGCCTCGGCATGGCGCCCTCCGGCCGCGGCGCCACGCGCCGCGTTCAACTTGGGCGGCTCGTCGTCGAACCGTACTGCCCGGATCTCGTTGACGGGAAACACCTCCTCCTTGCCATCGGTGCGGCGCAGCGTGATCTCGCGCGCCGAGATGGCGGTGATTTCTCCGTTGGTCGAGCCCTTGGCGGTGCGCACCGAATCGGCCCCCCAGGCCGTGCCCCAGCACACGCTGAGCCAGGCCACGAGCGCCAGCAGGTAGCCACCTCGCGGGTTTCGATACCACGGCATGCAATGGGTTCCTTAAGAGCCAGGGGCCACAGCGGTCGCACGAGAGGGCACAGCGGCCCGCCCTTGGCGCACCTCGGCCAGCAGCCGTTCAAAACGCGGGCGCCAATGGGGTCCGCCCAGCTCGGGTTCGGAACGCGCCAGTTGTAACAACAATGCCTCGACGCTGGCCAGCGCCTGCTGGCGCTGGGGGGGCGCGCTCGATTGGGCCTGTTGCCAGGCGGTTTCCGCCAGGTGGAAATAGGCGTCGTGGAAAATCTCTTGAAACTCGGCGCGGCCTTGCAGCGCCGTGGCCAGCTTGCGCCAACCCCAAACGATGTTCACCACCGAGCCATCTTTTTTCTTCGCCGCCCGATCGCCGTGAATGGCCGCCGCATAATACTTCGATTCGCTGTGGCCCCACGCCTGATAAGCGCGTGCCGCCTCGAGCTGCGCGTCGAGCGTGGCGGGTTGCCGTTTGAGTACCTCCACCAAGGTGTCGATCGCGTCGCGATGGTTACCCAACAGCCGATCGCACCGCGCCAACCGCACTGTCAACCCCGTTTGCACGTCGCCCGTCGGGGCAAAGCCTGGTTCGTCGCGAACCCGCTGGCTGAGCCGGGTATAGACCTTGGCGGCCTTTTCGTAATAAGCCCGCGCGGCCGTGGATTGTGCGTCGCCGGCATCGAGCCCCGTGCCCATGGCCAGCAACGTTTCCGCGACCCAATTCAACGTTTGAAAGGTATTGCCCGATTCGCGAGCGGCGATTTTTTCCAGAAACAATTCAAAACTGCGCAGCACGCGGGTCAACTGTTCCGTTTGGTTGGTGGCCCGCAGCCGGCCCACCTGCTCCTCGAGTTCGCGCCCCAACGAGACATAGATCCGCGTCAGCGACTCGGCACTGTCACCTCCCGCGGTGGACCGCGCGTCGAGCGCCTGCATCGTGGCTTCGGCCCGTTCGAGTTGCTGGGTGGCCACCAAGGCTTGCAACGTGGCCTTGTAGGTTTCCACGGCGAAATTGCCTTGCGCCGCCAGCGGGTGATTGGCGGTAACCAGCGCCAGGGGCCCGGTCTCGGCACGTTCCAACACCGCCATGGCCTCGGTAAATTGCGATTGGGCCACCAAGATCTGGGCCAGCGACAATTCGCCCGCCGCCACCACCCCCGCATCCCAGGCCACGGCCCCCGTGGCGTTCCCCGTCGCGTGCGCCGCAGCCAGCCCTCGCTCGAGCGCCACGCGCGCCGCGGTCAATTGCGCCTCGGCCACGTCGGGCGCGGGGCGCTCCGCTTCGGGCAGGCGCAAGCGTGCCAGGTGCAAGCTCCACCGCGCTTGGCCCACCTTGAGATCCGCCTCGCCACGCCGCGGCGAATCGGCCCGCACCTGCTCCAGGTGGACCAGCACTTGTTCTAGATCACCCGCTCGCAACGCCATGTCGGCCAATAGCATCCTGGCCTTGTCGGCGTCGTCGCTCTGGGGCCAATGGCTGGCCACGAATTCTGCCAGGTTCGTCAGTCGGACGACAAACACGGATCGATCGGCCGGCGCGGCGGCATTGTAGCCTTGCACATAGCTGGCCAAGGCCAGGCCCACGCCGGGGCGGCCGACCGCACTGTCGGCATAGTGGCGCGCCAAGAACTCGCCGAGCACCAGCGCCTCTTCAAACCGGTTCTGGCGATAGGCCAGGTAGCAAGTGAAGTACCGGGCCTGGTTCAGTTCGTCGAGTGGGGTTTCCTGGTCGGCCAGCACCAGGGCCCGGCGAAAAAGCGTCCACGCGCCGGTCGCCGAAGCTTGAATTTGCTCGCGAAGCTGCGCCTCGCCTTCGGCCGCGGCCTCTGGCAGCAACCGGTTGGCCTCGAGCTGCGCCTGCTGGGTTTCCATCGCGTCGAGCGCCGCCTTGGCCTGGTCGCGGGCTTCAGCAAAGGTAGCCGCCGGGGCGGCCTTTTTCCCGCCGCGCAGTCGGCTTTGCAGCTCTTGGGCCGCACGCTGATGTTCGCCCGGCGTGGCGGCGACCACTTCGGCCAGATCGACCGCCTTGTCGAGCGTGTTCCCGCGTTGCGGGTCATTTTCACCCAAGGCCTGACCCCGGCGCTGCCAGGCGTCGGCCGTGTGCCAACGAATGGCCAGACCATCCGACGTGCGGGCTTCGTCGGGGCGGGCTTGGGCCAGCCAGTCGGTGCCGCGGCGAATGACCTCGTCGACCTTGTTTTCATTCGGACTCAGCCAGCACTCCAGTGCCATCCGCAACGTCGTCGTGCGCAAAATGCGCAGATCGGGTTTGTCGTCGGGCTGGTCGAGCAGTTCGCCATAGTAGGCCAGTGCTTGTTTCAAGTGGCCCAATTCTTGTTGACAACGCCCTTGCCGCATGCGGGCGATGAGCCCCGCCAACACCCGGCGATAATCCTGGTACAGCGCGCCGTTTTTCTCGGCGGCCTGTTCCAATCGCTGGCGTGCCTCGGCCGAGCCCGGCGCGAACGCCTGGGCCGCTTCGTACAGCACCTGGGCCCCCTTGAGTCGCGCGGCGATCAGGTCGTGCTGTGCCTGGCGTTTGGCGGCCACCTGTTCCGGATGCTTCGAGTCGATGGTGGTTGGAAACGCGCGGAACCGTTCGTCGAACAAGCCTTCGGACTGGCTGAACACCGATTGGGCTGCTTCGAACAAGGGCCGTGCCAGGGCCCAGCCGGCCTCGCGTTCGGCCTCGGTGGGGCGCCGCACCGCACGATCGACCTCGGCCCGGCCACGCTCTAACAACACATCGCCCAGTTGCAGGCCTGCCCCCGCGGCCAGCGGATGCTCGGGGTGCTGGTCGCGAAACTTCTCGAACCGCTGCCGCGCCGCGTCGAGTTGCTCCAACCGGCGTTCAAAATCGCGCTCTACCTGCGCCTGTTCGACCAAGGTACGGCCGGCCTCGAACAGCGCGCTTTGCCGATCGGCTTCGTTAATCAGTCGATTGCCGCCAGCCCGGTCGAGATAGTCGAGCGCCGCGTCAAAATAGCCGCGCTGCCGGAGCGCATCGACAAACTCGTGAAACGGTTCCGCGCCCCGCGTCCCGGCCGGCAACGCGCCAACCAGAAGCGCCAGGGTCCAGGCGGCTGCGGCGATCCGTGCGCGGCACACTCTCGTAGTCCATTCTGCTGCAGACATGCCCGAGGATCATGCCCCGTGCGTCCGCTCTGTCAAGATCGACCCAAGCGCGAGCGGGGGTACGCGTGGGTGGCGCTCCGCCACGGGAAGTATACCGCGCGCCAGATTCTTGCAGGCCCTCGAAAGTAGCGAGCCCGGCACACCCCCACCTCGACCAGGCCCCGGCTAGGTGCCGCGCGACTCGCCAAACAACGTCCCGCGTCGCCGACGGAACATCCTACACGTGGCCAGGGCGCTCGCTGCCGAATTGCACGACGGGCTGCTGGCAAACCGTCTCCGGCGTAAGATGGTACCGCCTTGACTTAACGCCTACTGCCCGAGAGGGCGCCGAAAGGGGGGCCCAAGTGCGGATCGAGGCCAAACAGTCGGACGAGGGCACCCGCCGTGGGCGGCGCCAGGTGGCAACCCTCGCGGTGATGCTTCTGCTGGTACTTTGGATGATGAACCACGCGCGCCAGGCGGAGAACTGGCGATGGTTTTTCACCCTGGCTCCCGCGGCGCCCGTCGCACATCCGGCGCCAGGACCAGCTTCGGTGGGGGCGAGCGTGCCCGCCGCCTCGCCCGGCAGCGCGACCCCAACTGGCCTGCCGGCCGCACAGCCCACCTCTTGGCCCCAGCTCGACGCCGAGCAGCTCGCTCTGGTGCGCGACGACACCCCCTTTTCCGCCGTCGAGCGCGCCCTGCTTTGGCGCTGGCTAGCCCAAGTTCCTGCCCAGGGTTCTCTGGCCGCGGTTCCCACCACACCAGTGGTTTGGGCACAATTGGCCCGCCAACCCCGCGCCTATCGCGGCCGCGCGGTCGACTTGAAAGGTACGGTCCGCCGCGCGCACCGTCTGTCGGCCCCCAAGAACGATCAACAACTGAGCCAGTACTTTGAACTGTGGCTAGAACCGGCGGGCGTCGATCCCGAACCCATCGTGGTGTACGCGGCGCATCTGCCGAGCACGTTTCCGCTGGGCATGCAAGTGGCCGTGCCGGCCACGGTGCGGGGGGCTTTTCTCAAACGCTGGGTCTACGCGGCGGGCGACGGGTTGCGCACCGCGCCCGTGGTGCTGGCCGCCACGCTCACGATCGAGCTGGCACCCAAGCAGGGCACCAGGGCACCTCGACCTGCAATGCCGATCTCGGTGTTGGCCGCGGCCGTGGCGTTGACCCTGTGGGGGGGCCTGATGTGGCGGCAACGCCAGGCAGCCCGCCCAGGCGCGGTGGGAAGCTTTCGGGTGGGGCGTCGCAGTGCGTCGCGAAGTCTTCCGCGCACGCCCCCCGCTGCGCGGGAAATCGCCGCCGGTCTAGCTGCCCTGAGCGCGGCCGATGACACCTTGGCGCCCGGTGCGACGAACGCGACTGAAGAACGCTCGCCACAGCCCTGGGAACCTGCCTGATGTTTGGCCCGCGGCAAAAAAACTTCGATCGGCCCAGGTGGCGGTGTCCGCCGCGCTTTGTGCGATTGGGGCCGTCTGGCCGGTGCGTGGCATGGGCCGGGTTGCTGTGCTTCTGGCCACCCCTGCTGTTGGCGCAGCCGGCACCGGCGGCGTCGGAGGTGCCCCCGGCCACGGCTGCCGTGGTGCCGCTCGAACCGCTGGACCCGGTCGAATTGTGGGGCTTGCTAGGAGTCGACCAGAACACCTGGCGCGAGGCGTTCGCGGCCAACCCGCACCAAGCGCCCCCCCACGAGTCGTTGCTGCGCGTGCTGCACGCAGTGGGCCGCATCGGTCCTCGGGAATTCGCCCGCGCGATCGCGGCCGGAGCATCTTCGAGCGCGCCAACCGCGATGCGCGCCGAGCGACGAGCACAACCAGTAAGCGCGCTGCAGGTGACCACCATCGAACTGCCGCCGACCTTGGCCGAACGTTGGCAATTTGCCCGGTTCTATTTCGTGCAGGCCGAGTTGCTACATGAAGCCGACGGCCCGGCCGGGTCGGTGGGCTTGCTGGCGCGCGACGTGCCCGCCGCGTGGCGCGCGGGGCACATGCCAGAACCAGGATCGGGCCGCTTACAGTGGGACGAGTTTGCCGGGGCCGACGCGCCGGAATCAGGAGCCGTTTCGGCCGTGGCGCGGCGTGTCGATTGGTTGCCCGACACGCCCGCCGGAAGATGGGGCCTGGGCACCGGCCTGTGGGACACGGTCGAACAGCGGCGGCCCCTCGTGGGTTCCGAGCGGGAGCCATTTTTCGAGACCTTGGCCGCACTGGGCGCGGTC
>CAYSXM010000135.1:0-8734 GCA_964434905.1 uncultured Pirellulales bacterium
CCTGTACCTTGGGGTTCGTGCTGCTCGCGCTGGCAAGCACCGCGGGCAGTCTGGCGGGCTTTCTCGTGGCGACGACGATTGAAGTGACCGGGTTTGCCTTCATGACACCCTCACTCAACGCGCTGATTTCGCGGCGCAGCGACCCGGCCAAGCAAGGCGGCGTGTTGGGGCTGACACAAAGCGCTGGTTCTTTGGCACGCATCGTGGGGCCGGTGGCGGGCAACGCTTTATTTGGCATCGGATACGCCATGCCCTTCTGGTTTGCTTCCGCGCTCATGCTGGCCGGTGTGGTCTTGGTGGTTGCGGCAGTACGCGCCGGTGGCGACTTCAGTGCTGCCGCGGCCTAACCCAGGTTAGCTCGACTTCTTGGTGCTTGTACGGCGTCGAACGACCCACAGGGCCAAGTTACCCAGGGCCAGCCGTCCAGGCTCGCGTTCCAAGCGAATGTGCAGCAGTTCCGCCAGTGCCGGGGCGCCGAACTGCAAGTTGTCCAGGACCGTTTCGGCCAGCGACGCGAGCGGCGCACTGGTCGACCGATCGTCGGTGCGCAGTGGGCCGGAAACCACGACGAGCGTCTCGCCTTCGGCTAGAATCAACTCTCGTTTGCCATAGGTCGCCACGGGCTCTTCGCCCAAATGGTTAGCGATTGCCGAGATGTCGCGCCAATGTCCGGGCGAGCAAACAAACGCGAGCAGTTCTCCGGCCACTGCCAACGTGATGGCGCCAGGTTGCGAGTCTGAGAATTCGATCGCGGCCAGGTGCGCTGTCAGGTCCCCCCATGACCCTGCCCAGCTATCGGCGGCGACCGCAGGTAGCCAGTCTGGAAGCTCGAGAACATGCGCGGCATGCGCCCTTGCCGACCAGCGCACCGCGCCGATTGCCAGTGCGCCGGCCAGCCCTTCTTCTGCCACGTTTCCCAATGCTAGCCGTGGCAGCGCGGCCGGATTCTGCCAGCAATCGACAAAACTTCCCCCCAATCGTTCGGACTGGTTCGACCAACCAGCTATATCCCAGCCATCGATGTGCGGCGTTGCGGCGCCTGCCTGCGATTGCCAAGCGCGTTCGGCCGCGGAAAACTGCCGCCGCAGTCGCGCGCCGGCCAGGCCTTCCGTCAGCAGCATCTGCCGCTCTAGCTCCACGGCAATGCGACCCGCCGCAATCTCCATCACCCCGGTCTCTTCATCACCAAACGTACTGCGCTGATCCGTAAAGAACCACAACGTGCCCAGGGGCACGGTGGAAGTCGACACCGGCACGCAGACCGCTCCGGCAAAGCACTCGGGGGCTCGCCACAAGTCGAACAGCCCGGGCTCTTCCAGCACCACCGCGTGGCCCAACAACGCCTCGAGATCGGCCACGGCACCTTCGAGCGGACGCGGCGGGTCGGCCAGCTTGTTGGCCGACAGCCCATAGAGTGCTCGCAGCTTCAGGCTCGTGGTATGTTCATCGAGCAAGTACAGCGCGGCGGCCTGACACCCCACCGCCTGTGCAGCGCTTGCCAGCACGGTTTGCAAACATTCGGCCACGTGCTGGGGTTCGTGCGGGTGCCGTTGCACGGGTACGCCGGCGGCCAATTCCGCTTCTCGTTGCCACAAGGCCCGATGCGCGCGGGCCAACTCGGTGGCCAACCGCGCCAGCTCCGCGGCCAGCGCGACGGCAGCCTCGCGCGTGGCCGCGCCCTCCCGCGGCCGATCCCCTTCCAGCCTAAAGTGTCCGGGAGTGGCTCCTTCGCCCGGGTCGACCGGGGCGGACCAAATCAGGCGAGAATCGGGAACCGGCGCGGGGCCAGCGTCGTAGGCCAATGTCCAACCGGTGGCCTCGCAGAAAGCCTGACTCAAGGCCTCCAAAGCGAGAGCCGGTCGCTGCTCCACGCTCGTCAGCGCGGGCAACTCTTCCGTGTGGAGCCGGAGATAGTTAGGAATCTGTTTCGGCACGAACGTTCGGCGCTGCCAGAGGAGGGTTCGGACCGCCACCCTCCTGCTCGCGGTCGCGCGCCAGCAGGGGGGCGCCCCTGGTGACCCCATCGGGCCCCGGCGCATCTTTCCCCGCTTACGCGTCGTTCGTAGGCCGTGTCGATTCCGTGACCGGCAAACTTCCTATCGGCTGGGCCGCGTGTCCCTCGTGAAAACCACGTCTGGGACCAGAACAAACGGAGCAATCGTTCTCTCAGGCAGGCGTTAGCTCGATGGCGATTTCCGCGCGACGGTCGTTGCCGTGCTAGCCGCAAGCAACTGCGCGTTTACCATCTCCACGTTCACCGTCGGCTACCTTGGCTGGCGCCAACGGCGCAAGCTTTCGAGCCCGCTGAACAACATCATCAGGCCCATCGGCGCGGTCAGCGAGAGCCCCAGAAAAATGACGGTGGAAAACGGATCATGACGGGTCACCGAGCGGATCATGCCGCCGTAAATACCCGCCATCACACTGCACAGGAACATGGTTTGAAACAACGAAGCCAGGCCGAACTGAAATCGCCAGGTTTCGGGCGCCGGCCGGTCGGGAAGTTCCGTTTCAAGGGCCTTCATGGGACACTTACCCCAGGGCGAAAAAACCGACCCCCGCGGTCACGTCCCACGCATCAGGGGGCCGTCGCTGATAACCGAGTTACTCGGGCCAGCAATTCCGCGTGCGTCCAGGCCCGCGACAGCGGCACCAACAGGCAGCAGGCTTGGTCGTGACAGCAGTCCAGGATGATCTGAAATTCGTTGGGTGCCCTAAAGCCTGTTTCGCACGGTTCATGTCCGTTGATCACTACCTTGGCCCGCGCCAGCGATGCGAATGCGGCCGTGTTTGCCAGGCTGTAGTCTCGGCCCCACACCAGACGGAAAACGGCGCTATGTTCCATGAAGTCGAGCGGCCCTAACCCCCGCTCCAGCACTTTGGCGTCCCAGCCACGCGTGGCCACGTGGTCGGGCACGCTATGGCACACCAGTACATCGCCCGGCAGCCGCACTGCCAAGGGGCAACTTCGTAGAAACGGCAGAAACGCCTCGCGCACTTTGTCGGCGGCCGCGCCATACATTTCCTGCAGGCCCAGGCGAAACATCAAATTGAGCATCTTCTTGGCCTTGAGGATGGGATAATCCATCAATTCGGCCATTTCATGATTGCTCAATAAAAAATGCACCCGGTCGGGATACTGGGCCTTGAGCTTGGCCACGTCTTCCAACAGGCCGTGGGACATGCAGCCACCGTTCGATGGATAGGTTGGCCCACCATGGCAAACCTCCTGCAGAATCAGATGCCGACGAGGATGTTCGTCGAGCGCCGCGAGGCGCCGGATCAACTGGAAATTTCGCCGATGTCCGTGCAAATCGGCCGTGATCAACACGTCTTCGCCGACCTCGGGCCCTAACTCGATCACATTGCCATGGCGGCTGGGGGTGGCCAGGTTGGCAGCGGTCGCCTGCTGGAACGTGGCGATCGTGCGCTCGATGTAGTCGATGCTGGCCACCATGGTCAACCAGGTTTCCCCCGGGGTAAACGGCAGATTCGATGCCGCTTCGGATTACTCGCCGCCGCTGGCCGCCGCTGGTCCGCCGCCCTCGACGGCCGTACCCGGCTTCGACCCCGCTTCCGGCCGGCCTGGTTCCAGCAGAACATCCACTTTCGGCATGGCAGCGATCCACTGCCGAATGAGCGACACACCTTCCTCGTGGACCAGACGCTTGCCCAACTCAGGCATCATCACCCCGGGATGCAACGACGCAATGCGATACGCCAGGATCGAGGCGTCCGGGTCGCCAGGCACGATGTCGAACCGCTTCCCCCCTGAGCCGGCGCCCGCCGCCACCGGTGCGCGAAACACCCCGAATTGATATGGTGCGCGCTGGGTGTAGGTCAGATCCAAACCAGAATTGCGAGCCGTCCCCTGAGGGTTGTGACAATGGGCGCAGTTATTGTCGAGCCAGGCCCGAGCGCGATCGTCCAGCGTGCCGGAATCGGGATTATCCCACACCGCGGCACGCGGCGCCGTGGCAGCCGGCGGGCAATCCACCAGCGCGCCCCGCCGCGACCAATGGGCCAATTGGTTTTCAACGCCCTCTGCAAAAGCATAGTCGCGGTTCAAGTTCCGCGCCTTGGGACCAATGGGCAGCATGGTCTTATTGCGCGTCTCGTGACAGCCCTTGCACTGGTTGCTGTTGGGAATCAGATAATTGCTGGTGCGCGTCTGGCCGTCGTAATGCACCCAGGACACATCCATGGTGCGGCCCGCCACCTTCAATTCTGCCTCGGTTTGGGCGGCATTCCAGATATATGGCAACCCAACCCAACCCGTCGCCTCGTGCCACAACACCCGGGTTTCCAGTAGCCGTTGCCCCTGGTCAGGGGCGCGCGCATCGTCAGGGCACGCAAAGGTCTTGGCGATTACCGTGCCCACCGGGAAATCGAACTCCCGTTCGGGCTGATAGGTTGCCGCGGTCCCTGGGGGCAACTTGACGAAGCGATACTTCGTCATGTAATCCGAAAACAAAGGTGTATTCAGGTCGTAGGGTATGACGCCCGCCGCCGCGCGCTGCTCGACCGGCGGACCCTCGAACAACCCCCACGCCGAAAGCAGCTTGGGCGGGCCGGCCGGCGGGGCCGGAACCGACGCCGGACCCTGCTGCGATCGGCCGCAACCGATCGCGGAAATGCACAGCAGCCCCGCCAGCACCAGGCCGACGGGGCCGCAAGAATTACTCCCACCGATCGAACGCATGACTATTCGCCGCCTCCCGCGGAACCACTTACCGGCGGCGCGACACCGGTCACTTCTGCCAATCGTTCGAATTGGCCAGCGTACGGTGCCAGGTCCGTGGACATGTTCGGCGTCTTGCCTTCGGCCACGCTCCGAGCGTCGATGTTCGCGAAATCCGCGTCCGGGTTGTCCTGAATTACTACCCGCAAGTTCTCAGGTAGCTTGCCGTCGACCAGCTTCTTGTCATCGACCCAACCATCGTAAATGATGTCGGGCACCTTGCCACCCAGCGCCATCGCCGCCAATTGTCCCAACTCGCGCTGGGGGTTGTCACCGCCCGTGCCAAAGCGGTTATGGTGAACGAAGATCCCCTCGGGATACGGATCATACTCCGGGTCATGCAGTGGATTGCCCGTGGTTAGGTAGCTGATCACGGCCAGGTTATAGGTCATGTTTTTCTCGAAGGTGTTATCAAACACCTCGACCTGATCGTTGGCCATGATCAACATGCCGGTGCCCGGCGGAATGTTGGCCACCACGTTTCCAGGCTTGGCAAAATTGTCGATGTTGTTGTCGTGAACGTTATTACGAAACACCCGGCTATGGCGTCCGTTTTTCATCACCAACCCCGGCAGCGAAAACACCAACAATCCGCCCGTGTTGCCGGTCGCCTCGTTGTCGTAAACATCGGCGTTGACCGTGTTTTCGATCTCGATTCCCGCTACGTTTTCATATGCCTTGGAGTTTCGCACCACGACATTGCGCGATTGACCAACATAAATTCCGGCGTCCGACGAGCCACGCGCTTCGCAACCCTCGATCAGCACCCGGTCGCACAGCACCGGATAAATCGCATAGGCACCGTTGTCCTGGTGCGGGCCACGGGTCCATTCCGACTTCACGTTGCGGAACACCACGCCAAAGGCCCCTTCGACCTTGATGCCGTCCGAGGTCGAATCCTGCACCGTCAGGTCGGAAATTACAAAATCGTCGGGGGCGCCATCGTGGGCAAACCCTTCGTCAAAGGCCACGGTCTGGGCAGCTCCACCGGCCGCGCGGGCCGCGTCGCCGACATCCTTCTTCTTGATTAGTTCGGTGTTGCTCCCGGTGATTTTCAACCCTTCGCCGCCGGTGCCCGGCCCCATCTTCTTGAAGCTCAACTTGGTCTTGTCCAATCCCGCTCCGCGGACCGTGATGCGCTTCTTGCCCGAGATGGACAACGTCTGGTCGAACTCGAAGGTCCCCTCGGCAAATTCGATGATGTCGCCATCGGCACAGGTAATCATCGCCTCCTGGGCTTGCTCGCGCGCGTCGGGACCGACCTCGATCCGGTGCACCGTCGCGGCGGGCGCGCTCGTACTAGCCACAGGCGTTACATCGCCCGCTGGCCGCGCGCATCCCGTCCACCACACACATCCACAGGCCAACCCTAGCCAGGGCAGGGTCTTCGATCGCAACATGGCTCGTCTCCTAGATTAAACAGGCCCCCGGCAATGGCTCGCGGGCCAAGTGCAGGCGAGTGGGAAAGGATGTGCCAGAGGTGGGCATGCACGTCCGATTTTCGGCCGCGCCCGACCTCTTGCTGGTTGTCGATTATCGTAGCCCTAACCCCTTGTCGCGGCAATCACCTAAGGCCAATTCCGGCCGCCCATTGGCCGCCACCAAACCGCCCGCGACCCTATCCGCCAACGGACCGGTCACAAGCGTTACACCGGTTGTAGGGATTTGCTGGATTTCGACAGATGTGTCGACGATAGACCCAACAGGCACTTGCCTCCGGAGACTCTCCGCTGGTGACGCGTCCCGCGAACTGGGGCCCGCCGATGGCTCCCTGCTCGACTGACCCCACTTCTGACCGTCGCATCGCCGATTGTGCTCGGAGCCACCCGCCTTGGCTCCCCCCAAGCACCGGCCTAGCAGGTGGGAAGAAACCCCGCCCCGGTCAACGTAGGTAAAAGGACCCAGATCCCATGAAACGCCCCTGGTTGGCGCTGTGCCTGGCCACCGTAATGGTCGCCAACGTTGGATGTTGTTTGTCGCGATGTGGCAGCCCCTGCAGCAGTTGCGGCACGCCCAATTGCCACGACTGTCGCAACGAAGGCCCCGAATGCGGAGGTCACGGCTGCGGTATTCGCGGCGCGCTGGCGGCACGAGGGCGCTGCGCCGACGGCGCCTGCGAAGACGGGCCGGCCGGCCCTCCCGCGGCCACCGTGAGTTACCCCTATTACACGGTCCGCGGCCCTCGCGACTTCTTGTCGAGTAACCCGGGCGGTGTCGACACCTATTGACCAGCCGGCCCGCGGTATTTTGGCTACAGCAGCGTCCAGTCGCCCCAGCCAAATACATACGCGCCCAGCAACAGGTTGGTTGTCGCGTGCGCTACGACGCAATCCCAAATGTTGCGCGTCTGTAGCATCAGCCAACTGACAGTCGAAAACCAGCACAACGCGGCCAGCGACTCGCTGGGATGCATGGCCACAGCTACCAAGGTGATCAGCACCAGGCTGTTGACGTGCCAGGTGCCAAACGGGACTCGCCACCAGGCATCCTGAATCAGGAATCTGCCCAAAAAGCCCCGTAAGAAAAACTCCTCGATCACGGGCACCACCAGCGCCAACCCCGTCAGTCTGATGGCTAAAAATGCACAAGCTGCCCCGGGGTTTTCAGCCATTTCCGCCACGGGATTGAAAGCACTGCGCGTGCCCAACCCCAACCATACTGCGGGGCTAAATCGGCCTAGAAATTGCCGTTCAACTTCGACCAACGCCACCCACATCCACACGCCTACCGCGCCGACCAAAAACGCCCACACGCTCACGCGTCGCGGAAATTCGAGGTAGCCTGGCCAAACCATGGCCATCGCCGCCAAGGTGCAGAAAATCTTCGCCGTATAGACCCACGGATAGTAGCGATAGGCGATCCACCCCCGACGCGCGCCTGATTCGTCATCGGCCGGTTGCCCAGGTTCGACCGGTGCCGACCCGCGGCTATCGTCGGTCGCAGCCGAAGGCTGACCGCTGGCGGGCACGGACGCGGCAGGCTTCCCTCCTTCGGGTAGGGGCTCGAACGAGTTGCCCACCATGTAGACTGCAAACGGCACCACGAAGACCAACCAGCGATATTGATCCAGCCAAGCAATTCGCCTCGCTCGCCAACCCTGTGCCGGCAGATGCGGGCCGGGCGGTTCCAGGGTCGCGGCCGGGTTACTTGAACGTTCAGTCATGTTGAACCTGTTTGCTCCCGTGCCACGACGCACTTGCTGCTCGCCAGTGTGCCGCACCGCACACGATCCGCCAATGCCCACGCGCTTGCACGCAGGCGCCCGGCAGGTTTGTCGTTCGCGATCCTGACAGTCCGCCGAATTCTTCAACGAGCTGCCAGGCGGGACGTTTCATCTCGTCCCAGTCCGCGCATCCCCCACCACGGAGTGGGTAAAGCGACGTTTTCCACCTATGTGAGGGGGTTTTGCAAGGCACATCTCGCGATGACTGTGGCCTGGCAAAGTTTCGACGGGAAAACCGATTGCGACAATCAATTTGACCTTTGCGGGTAGACGAAAAGGATTAGGATGTAGGCACTCCACCCACTCGCTTGGCCGCTGGTCGCTGGACCTTGCCAGAAACGGCACATGTTCGGGGCCCGCCGGAGGTGGAACTCTGGCGCGCGAGCTTTCAGAAACCTAGTGTTTCGGGAGGCTCTGCCGGGCGCCCGGTGCGATGGCGTTCGGGTTAGTGCCCTAACCTCCGCGGCGACCCGAGCGAGCGATCCCCAGACCCCTCGCGGATTTTCCGTGGTTTCTGGGTTCCGCAAGTTACCGGGCTTCGAGCCCCCCAAAGAAAAGTGCCCGTGGCGGCAAACCGGAAAGTACCGGTTAGCTAGCGCTCGGCAGGTACGAGGCCGTTTCTCCAGGATTGAGCCATGCAACTGAACCGCGTTCGGAACATTGGTATCTCGGCCCACATCGACTCGGGCAAGACCACCTTGAGCGAGCGGATTCTGTTCTACGCGGGCAGGATCCATCGCATGCAAGAGGTCAAGGGCGAGGGGGGCGCC
>CAYSXM010000136.1:0-8731 GCA_964434905.1 uncultured Pirellulales bacterium
CCCACAGAGGACGATCTCGAACGGGCCTTCGCCGATCTGTTGATGAACAAGCGAATGCTTCGTCGCCTGGGGCCGGCCGTGAACTCCGGACGCGGTCTATTCCTGTATGGTGCCCCGGGAAATGGCAAGACCAGCATTGCCGAGCGCATTACCAGGGCCTTTGGCGAGGCCATCTGGATTCCGCGCTGCATCGGCGTCGATGGCGAGATCATTCGCCTGTTCGATCCCATGAACCACGAGGAAATGCCACTCGACGAGTTCTCGGGCCTGCTCGACCATCGCAAAATCGACAAGCGCTGGGTGCGTGTCCGCCGCCCCACGATTGTGGCGGGTGGTGAACTGACCATGGATAGCTTGGAAATCAGCTTCAACTCTGCCACGGGCATCAGCGAGTCGCCGTTGCAGCTCAAGAGTAACTGCGGCACGCTGGTGATTGACGACTTTGGTCGCCAGAAAATGCGCGTCGACGAGTTGCTGAACCGTTGGATTGTCCCGCTGGAAAAGCGCTATGATTATCTGAACCTGGCCAGCGGAAAGAAGATTCAAGTACCCTTCGATCAACTCATTATTTTTTCCACGAACCTGGAACCCAAGAACCTGGTAGACGATGCCTTCTTGCGTCGGATTCCCTACAAGGTCGATGTGCCCGACCCGAGTGAGGATGAATTTCGTCAGCTTTTCGCCCTGATGACCGAGAAGCTTGGGTTCACACCCAACAAGGCAGCGATCGATTACCTGATATCGCACCACTATCTGCGCGTTAAACGCCCCTTCCGTTGTTGTCAGCCCCGCGATCTGTTGCTCCAAGTCAGAAACTATTGCCTGTATCGCGGGTTCGAACCGGAATTGTCGGAAGAGTACCTGGATTTCGCCGTGGAAAACTACTTCGCCGTGATGTAGCTGTCTTTCGCCGCGGCTACGAATGCACGCGGCGCGCCACGATCGCCAGGCCCTGGTTGCGCACCCGCGCCAGCAACACGACCAGTGGGGTCGGCCCTGGGCCGCGCCAGGCCCGCTGCAATGCCGCCGGCGATACCGGCAGGCCGCGCACTTTCACTTCCACCTGGCCTACGCCCCGCGAGACCAAGATGGTCTTCACTCGCCGTTGGTCGAACGGTAGCACCTCCAGCACTTCGAACCATGCCAACTGTGCATCGCACGTGACCGTGTCGCCTGTCAGATAGGCGCAATGCGAGTCGATGGCACCTAGCTGGTGACGTTCCGCTAGCACATCCGACAACCCCGACGCTAGCACCCCCGGCTCGGGCTCCGCCAGGAAGCGTCGAATGGCGTCTTCTGTTCTCGTCTCACTCGGTCGCGGCCCCTGAACGTGATGTGCCGTGCCCGCCGCATCGATCAAGGTCGCCCGACGCGCACCAGCGTGTTGGGCTAGCTCGCCAAACCACACGACCAATTGCCGGCATTGTCCGGCGCGCGAAATCCACTCGCATTCCGCTTGCATCTGCCACGGGGCAGGCACCTGTGCCGCGGGGGCCAGCTTGATGGCGCCGTGCGGAGATGCCCGAAGTAGTTGTTCGAGGACTGCCAGTGGTGGGTCGTGCAGTTCCGTGCGAGTGCTGCGGCCTCCGTGGGGTCGACGATCCGGATCAATGTGCCAAGCGCGCGCTCCGGCCAACTGCGGCAGGCTTGCTTCGGCGGCCACAACCAGGCAGTCCTGACGACGCGCTTCTTCCAACTGCAGAGACAGGTTCCATGCGGCAAGTCTCGCGATCGCCGCGTCTCGGTCGACGCCCAACACCGGCCCCCGTCGGGCCAACGCCAACAGGTCGCACCCCAGGCCGCTGCACAAGTCCACCGCCAACGCGCCTGGTGGAAAACGATCGGCCTTGTAGCGCGCGACCCTCCAATCCGTGGCTTGTTCCAGTCCTCGGGCAGTCAGCAAAGCCTGGGGCGCGAATGCACCGAGCTTCTCGGTAGCCTTTTGCCGCAGCCGTAGCTGCTCTAGTAACAGGCCAGCCCGAGACGCGGCCCAGTTGCCCCGGGCACGGGTCGCCAGCGCCAGCCAGTCTTTCGGGGGCGTGTCTGCATGGGCACGCAGCCAGGACTGGGCCTCGGTTGTGGTCAACCAACATGCATCGACCAGATCCATCAGATACCCTCGCCAGGGAAGTCGCGCAACGCCGATTGTGTGGGGTGGACTGTCTGTCTGGTGAGCTCTTGCAGGCCTTCGCACCGGTTCCGAATTCTGCACCGGACGTAGCAATGCTAACAAACCTGCCGGTTGCGGACCGCGATGCCTTCCCGGCAAGATTTTTTTCCGCAGTCACACGATGGCACCAGAGTGGGCTGCCCCAGATCGGGGTCGCTCGAATTCTCCCGCGAGCCTGACCCCATGTTCGGACGCGGTTTCTGGTTTGGCCTGGCCATGGTGTTGGCCGTCGGAGTGCCGTTGGGGCTAAACGACAGCCCCCGGGCGCGCCAATGGCTGAACTCGTGGCGTGGAACAACCGACCAGGCCGGGTCGCCGTCTAGCGATTCGGCCGAGGCGCTGTTGGAACGCGCCTCTTCGCAAATCTCTGCTCCGGCAAAACGTGCCTGGCAAGATCTCCAGACCCAGGGCGCGGCATGGGCCCAGGCCGTGGCGCCGCTAGACCCGGGCCTGGACCCCCAGGCGGCCATTCACCCCCTGGAAGAAGTGTTGCGCTTCGAGGTCGACGAGGCCTGGGTGGTACGCGCCTGGCCTCGCGTCTCGGCGCGGCTGGCCGAACTGCATTTACAGGGCTTTAGGGTGCCGCTGGTGACGGGTACGCGCGACGACGACGTGGCCGGTTCCCTGACCTACTACTTCACCCCCCAACACCAACTCGAACGAATCACCCTGTATGGCAATACAGGCGACGGGCGCCGCCTGGCGACGCTTATGACCGCTGCCTTCGGCTTCCAGCCCCAACCCACGGACGACCCCAAGCTGCGGCTGTATCAGGTGCGGCAAGGCCGCAAGGTGCGAAGCGAGTTGCGCATATGGGTGGCCGAGGTGGTCGACGCGACCGAGCCCCGCGACAGGTTTCACGTAGCGCTTTGGCTCGCAAGGCCCCAGCCAGACACCCCGGGCTGGAAAAACTGGCTTACCAGCGCCCTCGGACAGGCCACCCCGGCGGCCGGGTCTGGCGGGCGATCGGCGGGGGTGCGCTAGTGCCGCGGGGCTTGGCGAACCCCCGTGTGCCTCTGGGGTTGGTCTGTAACATCGGCGCGCCCCCTGCGCCCAGAGGTTAGTCCAACTCACTCTAATCGGACGGGAACCCTGGCCATGACCCAATCAGCACTGTATGCACCGGTGGCAGTCGACCCGCGCATTTTGCCGCATTCGTTGTTTCCCTTGCCCGGCCGTGCTTCGCCCGTGGCGGTGCGTGCGTTCCGCCACCTGTCACGAGAGATTCGCAAGCCGCCGGCCGAGGCGATCGAGGTTCGCCCCGTGAAGGGGCGCGCCATGTTGAACGACTTCGTGCGGTTGCCCTATGCGATCTATGCCGACGACCCTCAATGGGTCGCTCCCATGGAGGTCGAGGTCAAGGAGTTTCTCGACCCCCGGCGCCACCCGTTCTACAAGCATGGCACGGCACAGGCCTTTGTGGCCTATCGCGACGGGCGTCCCGTGGGACGAATCGTGGCAAGCGACGATCCCCATTTCAATCACGAACACCAGGACAATGCAGGCTGTTTCGGCATGTTCGAGTGCCTCGACGACCAACCCGTCGCCGACGCGCTGTTGAACGCCGCGGCCGAGTGGGTGCGGGCGCACGGGCGCAGCCGGATGTTGGGTCCGATCGACTATTCCACAAACTACACCAGCGGCTTGCTGATCGAGGGCTTCGATACACCGCCACGGGTGTGGATGAATCATCATCGACCCTACTATGCCCAGTTACTCGAGCGCTGGGGTCTGACCAAGGCCAAGGATTTGAATGCCTGGTGGTTCGACGACGCACAAAACATGCTTGATCGCTGGCAACGGCTGGCCGAAAAGCTCGCCCGCCGCAGCGGCGTGGTCATCCGCGCGGTCAACCTGGCAGACTTCCGCTCCGAGGTGGCGCGCTGCAAGCAGGTCTATAACCAGGCTTGGGAGCAGGCCTGGGGCTTTGTGAAGATGTCTGATGCCGAGTTCGACTTCTTGGCAAACTATCTGCGCCGACTGGCCGAGCCTGGCCTGGTACTGTTGGCCGAGGTTCAGGGAAAGCCGGTCGGTTTCGCCATGACGCTACCCGACTTCAACGAGGCAACCAAGCCTTGCCACGGCCGGCTCACGCGGTGGGGAATTCCTACCGGTCTGGCCAAGTTCTTATATCACCGCCGGAAGATTCGCACCGCGCGGATGGCCGTGCTGGGGCTGGTCGAGGAATTTCGTGGCCGAGGCATCGCCGAACTGCTCATTCTGCAAACCCTGCGGCACGGCAAGCAGGCACTGCACTACACCGGCGCGGAATTGAGCTGGACTCTCGAAGACAATACCGCGGTCAACAGCACGATTGAGAACGTCGGGGGACGCCGCTACAAGCGATACCGCATCTTTGAGAGGTCGCTTGATACGGCCGAGCGGAGCGACGGGTGGCAGCAGTCGACCGTTCTCTATCGCCCCGCGGCGAGCCCCGGAGCAGCATCCCAGGGACTTGACCAAACCACTCGGTACGCAGAGTGAGGCGTACCGACGGCGCTGGCCCCGAGAGACGATGTTTGGTCGTCTCCCGGAGCCAGTCGCACGTTGGTTGGTTTCCTACGCTCCGCGGATTGGCCGCCGCGAAGCAATATCGAGCCGCTATCTTGCAGCCATGGCCACCGGGCTCAGCAACTCTCGGGTGACGTGAATGTGATCGGGCGCGACCACTTCCAGTTTGAAACGTGTCCCCGCTAACTCGACGTTCTTCGTTTCCTTGACGTGGAAGTAGCACTGGGCCTCGTGATTTGCCTTGCGGGAGATGATCACCAAATGACCTCCACCCTTGACCAGCATCGAAGAGCAGGGCACCACGCCGTCCAGGTGCAGGCCCCAGAAGCTATCGCCTGTTTTCACGTCTAGATCGTTAATTCCCTCGGTTGGATCGGCCGGCAGCATCACCACTTGCGTTGCCTTAGGCGACGTCCATTGAGGATGTCGCGACGCGACGACCCCCATGCCCACTAGGCTGCCAAGCGCAAGCAAACCGTACACCATGCGCGTTCTCATGTTCCGGACTCCGACGACGAGATGAAGAGAGATAAGAAAAGAACACCGGATCGGTGCTACTTCAATTATCGCTCGACCTCTCATTCCGGCAAGAAAATCGCTTGCCAAATTCGAGGCCACGCCGGATTCGACGTCGCGCGACACAACAGACAGGCGGCCGCGTTACGAGGCCGAAGGGCCGTGGTCACCAAGTTAGTTGCCGCGCCAGGGGAAATCGTCACGCGGCAAGCCATCCCCGCTTCTGGCTAGAACTTCGCGACAAGTTTCACAATCCAGCGCCCGGCTCGCCAGTCGCTGACCACCTCTCGGCGCTGCCCACGCCGCCAGGGCCGGTCCCGCAGCCATTCCGTCGAGCAGACAACTGACGGTTGTGGCGGATGCGCACCGCGCGATGTCGCCAGATTAGACTTCAATCCGATCCAGGTGCGACTTGTAGCGACTCGAAGCCGGGCGTTGTCTCGACGATCGTCGCCGAGGTGCCTGGCGGCTGGTAACGGAATTGCATCTCGGCCCCCTCATGGCGGTCGACCAGCACACGTCCCGCGACGGGTCCCAACACGCAGATAGCCGTCGCCAACCCGTCGGCCTCCGTCGCGCTGGCCGCTACAATCGTTACCGAACTGGGTCGCGCCAACGGCAGACCGTTGCGCGGGTCGATGATATGCGAATATCGATTCCCATTCAGTTCGAGGAATTGATAGAGATCGCCCGAGGTAGACACTCCGGCATTGGCCAACCGCAGATAGCACGCCGGGCGGTGTCCTTCGGCGGCCAATCGTGAGATGCCTACGGTCCATCCCTGCCGTCCAGGCGGCGGATCGCCCAGAGCGATGTCGCCGCTGCCATCGACCAACGCTCGACAGAGACCGTGGTCTACCAGAACTTTCAGCGCCGCGTCGGCCGCCAGACCCTGACCAATGCCGCCCAGGTCGAGCCGCGTGTCGGGTCGCGAAAGCCGCACACGCCGGCCCACCGGATCGAGTTCCACCTGTCGATAGTCCACCTGGGCACGTGCAGCGTCCAACGCTGCAGGTGACGGCAGTTGCTTTTGTCGGCGCGCACGGCGCCATTGGCGTACCAAGGGCGCCACGGTGATGTCGAACGCCCCCTGGCTCTCGGCGGCGAGTGCCTGCGATCGCGACAGGGCTTCCCACAGATCGCCGCTTGCCGCAAACCATTGGCCGCTGCCGGCCGTACGGCACAATTGCATCAATTCGCTATCGTCTCGATAGTCGCTCAAGGCCTGGTCTAACGCCGCAATTCGCGCAAACGCCGCGGATTGTGCACGATTTGCGACCCCGGCGTCGGGTGCGTAAAATGTCAGCGTAAACGTTGTGCCCATCTGCACCTGGGAAAACTCGAACCTGGCTAACTCGTCGCCGGCTGTCGCGCTGCGGGAAGAGGTGCTGGACTCCGGGCCGCGTTCGATCGGACCCGGCGGCGCGGGTGCTGGTTGGCCTTGTGCCGCGACCGCCAAGAACCCCACTGCCAAACCCATTGCCAAACCCGCTGCCCGGACCCGACGGGGCGGATTGTTCACGGAACCAAGGAGTCGGCCTTGCTCGTTGTTGCGATTTCGCATCTTCATTCGACTCGTCGCCGTTTGAAACAGTGGTTAGGGCTGCAAACGCCTCCACTCAGCCTAGTAGCGTTCAACAGCGACCGCCATGGCACCTGCCGGTACGGCCTGGGCTGCGGGTTGCTACTGTTGCTCTTCGCGGCGCGAGCGCCGCAGCAGGCGTTGGCCGAAGATGCTACGGCCACTGCCGAACCTCCGGTTGCCGAGGCAACCACCGAAGCCGAAATGCAGCCCTATACCGAAGTGCTTGCAGGCACCGAGGCCAAATTCGAAATGTTACCCATTCCCGGTGGCACGTTCGCCATGGGCAGCCCGGCCCAGGAGCCAGGTCGCGCCGAAAACGAGGGGCCCGTGCACCAGGTGCGTCTGGACCCCTTCTGGATGGGCAAGTGCGAGGTTACCTGGGACGAGTACGAAATCTGGATGTTCAACCTCGACATCCAGCGCCGCCCACTACTGGGAATTGAACCCACCCCACGCGACGTTTTGGCAGATGTCATTGCCCGACCCACCAAGCCTTATACCGATATGACTTTTGGCATGGGCAAGCTGGGTTTCCCGGCCATCTGCATGACCCACCTGGCGGCCAAAACCTATTGCCTGTGGCTCTCCGCCAAGACCGGGCACTATTACCGGCTGCCGACCGAGGCCGAGTGGGAATATGCCTGCCGGGCTGGCACCACCACGGCCTATTCCTTCGGAGACGACCCGGCCGATCTCGACGAATTTAGTTGGTATTTCGACAACGCCAACGATGGTTACCACAAGGTCGGTAAGAAGAAGCCCAATGCCTGGGGGCTTCACGACATGCACGGCAACGTGTGCGAGTGGGTTCTCGACCAGTTGATCGGCGATTTTTACGGCCGACAGGCGGAGCAGGTCTCGGAGAACCCCTATGCGCGGCCGACCCAGCACTATCCGCATGTGGCCCGGGGCGGATCGTGGGACGACGATCCTGCCGCACTGCGCAGCGCCGTGCGCCGCGGCTCGAGCAAAGAATGGAAAATAAAAGACCCCCAAATTCCCCAGAGCCGGTGGTATCATACCGACGCGCTCTTTGTCGGTTTTCGCGTGGTCCGGCCCCTGGTCACTCCCTCGCGGGAAACCCAGGCGGAATACTGGGCGCCCGAGGGCGAGGAGTAGCTGTCAATACTTTGGGGTTTAGCAGAGGTCCCGTGTTCGTGCGACCCCATGCACGAATCGTGTCACCAATGCCGCGTGTTTGAAATCATCTGACAAGTTGGTTTTTTGCGGAGCACGTATCATGTCTCGAAAGCCTGCCATCGCTCGCCCCGCGGCCTCGCGCCGTGCCTTTCTGAAAACATCGACCGCCGCTGCCGGCGCCCTGGGCACACTTTCTCTGGCGCGTAGCGTGCATGCAGCGGGCGACGATACCATTAGGATCGGCCTGGTGGGTTGTGGTGGCCGCGGGACCGGCGCAGCCAGCCAGGCACTACACGTCACCGGCTCGGTCAAACTGGTAGCCATGGGCGATGCCTTTGCCGACCAGGTAGAAAGCAGCCTGCACAATCTGCAACTCGATTCCCAGGTTAAGGACAAGATCGACGTCCCCGCCGAACGCCGCTTCGCCGGGTTCGATGCCTATCAGAAAGTAATCGACTCCGGAGTCGATCTGGTCATTCTGGCCACGCCCCCCGGCTTTCGCCCGCTGCATCTCACGGCTTGTATCGCGGCCGGCAAACACGTCTTCGCCGAAAAGCCCGTCGCGGTCGACGCCCCCGGCGTTCGCGCGGTGCTGGCAGCCGCCGAGGAAGCCAAGAAAAAGAATCTTGCACTCGGCATCGGGTTGCAGCGCCACCACCAGGCCGAGTACCTGGAAACAATCCGCCGGCTGCAAGAGGGCGCCATCGGCGACATCGTCGCGATGCGCGCCTATTGGAATGGTGCAGGCGTCTGGGTCCGCGAACGGAAGGAAGGCCAGACCGACATGGAGTACCAGATGCGCAATTGGT
>CAYSXM010000137.1:0-8714 GCA_964434905.1 uncultured Pirellulales bacterium
ATGGCGGCCGCTCCCTCGGCCGGCTTGTCGGTTGCCGTGGCCGAGCACCGCCGACAATTCCTCGAAGCGATGGACGACGATTTCAACACCGGCGGCGCGATGGGCGACTTGTTCGACCTGGTGCGGGCGCTCAACAAGTTTGTCGAAACCGAAAAACTGGAAGCCACGGCCGCGCCGCCGGCCGAACCCCTCGCGGCGCTGCGCGCCGGTACGATCGTGCTGCGCGAACTGGCCAGCCTGCTGGGGTTGTTCTGGGCACCCGTCGAGCCACGTGCCGCGGAAGCCGACGCCTGGGGCGCCCAGCTCGTGCCCTTGGTGCTCGAAGTACGTGCCGCGGCGCGTGCTGCCAAGGATTTTGCCACCGCGGATGGGGTGCGCCAGGCCTTGTCGGCTTTGGGCGTAGTGATCGAGGATCGCCCTGGCGGATCGGAATGGTCGGCCACCGACCCCAGCCGGGTAAGCGCGGAGACTTTGTTGCCGGTGCTGATCGAAGCCCGGGCCGCGGCGCGGCGCGGTAAGAATTTTTCCCTTGCCGACCAAATCCGCAATCGGCTGGCAGAGTTGGGAATCGCGTTGGAAGATCGCACTTCGGGGACCGAATGGTCGCTGACCAAGTAGCGTGGTCCGGCCCAGCAGGCACAACGCGGCAAGGATGCGTGTGAAATGGCCGGCCTGAGCGACACCATTCGCATTCTAGGAATCGACCCCGGCCTGAACATCACCGGCTATGGCGTGCTCGAAATTGGCCCCACGGGGCTGCGACTGTGCGAGGCGGGCGTGGTGCGCGGCAAAACCCGCGCTTCGCTCACCGCACGGCTGCTGGAAATTCACGCTGGGGTTGCCGAGGTAATCGCCGCACTCGCGCCGCAGCAGGTGGCGCTCGAGCAATTGTATTCGCACTATGAACGGCCCCGCACCGCGATCCTGATGGGCCATGCCCGGGGCGTGATCTGTTTGGCGGCAGCGCAAGCGGGGCTCGATGTCGAGCACTACCATGCCACGCAGGTGAAGCGCATTCTGACGGGCAACGGTCGGGCTCCGAAATCGCAAATGCAACTTGCGGTGCAGCGCGAGCTGGGGCTCGCCAAACTACCCGAGCCGGCCGATGTGGCCGACGCCATGGCGATTGCGTTGTGCCATGCCTATTTGTGCCCTGAGACGGCCCCGTTGGCGCGGCGCCGTCGTTAGCCAGGGGGCACCCGACGAGAACCTGCACAAGAGAACCCGTTTCACTCAAGGACGCATTGTGATTACCAAGATGTGTGGCCGCTTGACGCACCTGGCCGACGATGTAGCCACGCTGGCGGTCGGCGCGTTTGAATACGAAGTGCTGGTGCCCGAGTTCACGCGCCGACAGTTACAGAGCGACCTGGGCCAGGAGGTGAGCCTGTTCACGATCGAATACCTGGAAGGCAATCCGATGCAGGGGCGGCTGACGCCCCGGTTGATCGGTTTTCTGACGCAGATCGAACGCGAGTTTTTCGACCTGGTATGCTCGGTCGACGGGGTGGGGGTGAAGAAAGCGCTGCGCGCCATGGTGCGCCCCGTGGCCGACGTCGCCACGGCGATCGAGGAGCAAGATCTGAAGGCATTGGCGGGCTTGCCCGGCATCGGGCCGGCGATGGCCGAGCGGATCGTGGCCAAGTTGCGCCGCAAGGTGCCTAAGTTCGCGCTGTTGATCTCGCGCGAGGTACCCCACGCGGCCGAGGTGGCTCGCGACGTGGTGGTGGAAACATTCGACGCGCTGCGCACCCTGGGGCACAGCGAGGCCGATGCGCGACGATTGATCGACGCCGCCCTGACGGCCAAGCGCAAATACAAGGACCCCCAAGAACTGATCCAGGCAATTTACGACCAAGCTCACCGGCGATAGGGCGTGCGACGCCAGTAGCACATGAGAGTCGGCACACGTAAGACGGCATACGACGGCACCGGGATACGCACTGACGAAACACGAGTGGCATCTGATCGTGGTTTTCTTTACAGCCGCAACACCTTCGACTCCTCGCGACGAAGTTCATGGATCATCCGGGTTCAAACTGACGAGGTGCTGGAAGGCGGTCATCGCCCGTCGGCGCCGCGGAGGTTGGCCAATCGTGTGGCGTGCGCGGGGTGGCCGAGTCGGCAATTTCGGCTAGCAATTGGCCGGGCGGCGCGAAAAAATGGAGGCCGCCCGCCAGGCCGTACTGGGGCGCTGGCTGGCCGCCCGCAGTTTCGGGCGTTCGCTGGCCGTTTCGACATGATTCCTCGACGGGTAATGCTCTCTATGCACCGATTTTTTCGCCGCCTGGTCCTGGGTTTGCTGGTCGGCTGGCTAGGGGTGGTCGGTGCCCGGAATGTGACTCAGGGCGCCCCCCTGCGCGTGCTATTTCTGGGCGACAGCGGCCATCATCAGCCGCGCGCGCGGTTCTTGCAGCTACAGCCCGTTTTCGCGGCGCGAAATATCGAGCTGGTCTATACCGATCGGCTGGCTGATCTGAACCCCACGACACTGGCCACGGTTCGCGCGCTGGTGTTGTACGCCAACATCGAACGTATTGAGCCTGACCAGGAACAGGCCTTGCTCGACTATGTCGACCAAGGTGGGGGTTTCGTGCCGCTGCATTGTGCCACGTATTGCTTTCTGAATTCGCCTCGGCTGATCGCCCTGATGGGTGCCCAGTTCCAACGGCACGGCACCGGCGTGTTCCGCGCCGAGAACGTGGCCCCAGACCATCCCGTGATGCAGGGTTTCACCGGCTTTGAAAGTTGGGACGAGACCTATGTGCATCACCAGCACAACGAGCGCGACCGCACGGTGCTCGAGGTGCGGGTGGATGACGAAGGACGCGAACCCTGGACCTGGGCGCGCCAGGCTGGCCGGGGCCGGGTGTTCTATACGGCCTGGGGACACGACCATCGCACCTGGGGCCAACCGGGGTTTCAAGCCTTGGTCGAGCGCGGCCTGCGGTGGGCCGCGGGGCTCGATCCGACACAGGTGCCGGCGGCCGCCCTGGTTGCGCCGCTGCCCGCGCCACGGCCGCACGCAGCACGCGGCGCGCTGCCGGCGCTGCGTTATCGCGAGGTGGGCGCGCAGATTCCAAATTATTTGCCTGGCCAGCAGTGGGGAGTGCAGGGCGAGCCGCAAAGCAGCATGCAAGAGCCGTTAACGGCTGCGGAATCGCTGGCTCGCTTGGTGCCGCCCGAGGGTTTTCATGTCGAGTTGTTCGCCGCCGAGCCCGAGGTGCAGGGCAAGCCCTTGTCCATGGCCTGGGACGCGCGGGGCCGGCTGTGGGTAGCCGAAAGCGTGGATTACCCCAACGAGCTTCAACCGCCGGGACAGGGTCGCGACCGCGTGGGCATCTACGAAGACACGGACGGCGACGGCCGAGCCGATTCGTTTCAGGTGTTCGCCCAGGGGCTGAGCATTCCCACGGCACTGTGTGTTTGTCGCGGTGGTTTGATCGTGCAAGACGGCACCCAGACGGTGTTCCTGGCCGATCGCAACGGAGACGACCGGGCCGACAGTCGGCAGGTGTTGATCGACAACTGGAACGTGAAAGACACCCACGGGGGCGTGAGCAATTTGCGCCTAGGGTTGGACAACTGGATCTGGGGCATGCAGGGGTACAACGCTTCGCAACCGCTCATCGAGGGGCGCGAACAACAAGCCTTTCGGATGGGCTTTTTTCGTTTCCGGTTGGACCACGGCCATCCGCCCCGTGTGACCGAGTTCGAGTTCCTACGGTCGACCGATAACAACACATGGGGCCAAGGGCATAGCGAAGAGGGCTTGGTGTTCGGCTCGACGGCCAATCACAACCCCAGCGTGTTTCTGCCAATAGCGAACCGCTATTACGAGCGCGTGCGGGGCTGGACGCCCAGCCTGGTGCTACCAACCATTGCCGATACCTGGCTGTTCCAACCGATTACCGACAAGGTTCGTCAAGTCGACCAATTCGGCGGCTATACGGCCGGCGCAGGGCACGCACTATATACCGCGCGACGTTATCCGCCCGCCTATTGGAATCGGGCGGCGTTTGTCTGCGAGCCGACCGGCCACCTGGTGGGCACTTTTTTGCTGTCGCCCCAGGGAAGCGATTTTCGCGCCACGCGTGCCACCAACTTGCTGGCCAGCGACGATGAATGGACCGCGCCGATCGCGGCGGAAGTGGGGCCCGACGGCAACGTGTGGACGATCGATTGGTATAACTACATCGTGCAGCACAACCCCACGCCCCAGGGGTTTCGCACGGGGCAAGGGGGCGCCTACGAATCGGAGCTGCGCGACAAGCAGCGAGGCCGGATCCACCGCCTGATTTACGATGCCGCGCCACCCGAGGCGGCTGTGTCGCTAGCCGGCCGAGCGCCAGAACAGTTGGTGGCGCTGTTGGCGCACCCCAATATGTTCTGGCGCCTGAAGGCCCAGTGGCAGCTTGTCGAAAGCGGCCGGTCGGATCTGGCACCGGGTCTCTTGGCACTCGTCGCGCAACCGACCGTGGACGAACTAGGCTTGAACGTCGGCGCGATCCACGCGCTGTGGACGTTGGCCGGGTGGGGGCAGATCGACCCGGCGCACCCCGAAGTGCTGAACGCCGCACGCGCCGCGCTCGGCCACCGGTCGCCTGGCGTACGACGCAACGCGATACAAGTGCTACCCCCTGGCGATTTGACGACACAGTGGATTCTCGAAGCCGGGCTGCTCGTCGATGCACACCCCCAGGTGCGACTGGCCGCGCTGTTGGCCCTGGCCGATCAGCCGCCCCACGACGACGCCGGACGGGCGATTGCTGAGGCACTCTCGCGGGCCGAAAACTATGCCGACCGCTGGATCGCGGAGGGAGCGATTGCGGCCGCTGCTGCGCACGCGGACCACTTTCTGAAGGCCGCGATGGCCGGTCCCGCATCCGCGGAAATGGCAGCCAGCCTGGCGGTGGTGGCCGAACACTTGGCCCGGGGAGAGGCCGCCGACGCGGTGCCAGGGCTGCTGGCGGCGTTGGTCGACGGGGAGCCCTCGAATCGAGCGGCCGTTATCGCGGGGCTGTTGGCCGGCTGGCCGGAAGACCACCCACTTTCACCTGAAGCGGTGCCGGTGGAAACCTGGATCAAGATGTTTTCAGGCACCGCAGGCGGGGCCCGCAACCAGGTGCTGCGACTGGCGCGGCGTCTGGGAGCCAGGGGGCTCGATGGAGCGGCCCAAGAAGCGCGGCGCGAGCTGTTGAGCTTGCTCGACAACCTCGATCAACCCACGGCAGCCAGGGTTGCCGCCGCGCGGCAGTTGGTCGATCTCGATCCCGCGGACAACGACACCGTGGCCGCGGTGCTCGAGCGCGTGACACCGCAAACCGAACCGGAACTTAGTAGCGCCTTGCTGGGCAGCCTGGCCACTAGCCTGGCACCACGGCTAGGCCCCCTGGTGTTGGAGATGCTTGCCCGTCTGACTCCGTCGAGCCGCCCTGCGGCGGTGGAACTGCTGTTGGCGCGCAGCACGTCGACCTTGTCTCTGTTGAAAGGCATTCGACAAGGACAGCTTCAATTGGGAGAACTGTCGCTGGTGCAACAGCGTGCATTGGCCGATCACCCCCAGCTACCGGTGCGGCTGTCGGCGCGGGCGCTTCTAGAACAAGGTGGCTCGCTACCCAATGCCGATCGCCAAAGGGTGATCGAAGAGTTGCTGCCCGTGGTCTCTGGGGCGGGAGACGCCGTGGCTGGCAAGGTGGCCTTTAAAAAACACTGCAGCAAATGCCATCAGCACTCGGGCGAGGGCGAACGGATCGGTCCCGATCTGACCGGCATGGCTGTACACCCTCGGGGAGAACTGTTGACCCAGATTTTGGATCCCAACCGCAGCGTCGAAGGGAATTTCCAGACCTACGCCGTGGTGACTACCGATGGCCGGGTTCTGTCGGGCCTGTTGACGTCGGAATCGAAGACGGCCATCGAACTGGTCGACGGAGAGAACCGCCGTATTCAGCTCTTGCGCGAGGATATCGAGAGCCTGAGTCGCAGCGGCAAGTCGCTGATGCCCGAGGGGTTGGAGAAACAAGTGTCGCCCGCCGAACTGACCGACGTGCTGGCGTTTCTCACTGCGCGGGGCCGGTTCTTGCCGCTCGATTTGTCGCGGTGGGCCACGATTTCCAGCGCGCGCGGGATGTTCACCGATCCGGCGATGGAAGTCGAGCGCCTGCTGTTGGATGATTGGTCGCCGCGAGTGGTCGAGGGGGTGCCTTTTCAGTTTACCGACCCGCGCGGTGGCCAGGCGGCTAATGTAATATTGCTTTTCGGCCCCCTGGGAGCGGTCAGTCGCACCATGCCGGAATCGGTCACGGTTCCTTGCCGCGGGCCAGTGCGGGCCCTCCACCTGTTGAGCGGCGTGAGCGGGTGGGGCTATCCGGCCGTGGCCGAGCACAGCACGTCGCTCGTGGTGCGACTGCACTATCGAGATGGCGCAACCGAGGATCACGCGCTGATCAATGGCCAAGAGTTTTCCGACTACATTCGCCGGGTCGATGTGCCCGGCTCGCGTTTTGCGTTCGCGCTGCGCGACCAACAGGTTCGCTATTTGGCGGTGCATCCTCAGCGCGGCGACGTGATCGAGGAGATCGAGTTCCGCAAGGGCCCCGATCGCACCGCCCCGGTAGTGCTGGCGGTAACGCTCGAAACGCTTCCTGCCATGCCCTGACGACCGTGGTCCCGGCAGACCTGCTGCGGGTGCTGGCCGCTAGGTGGTTCTGCGCGCAGCGCGCGCGGCGTCGAAACGGCCGCCTAGCGCCCTTCGAATTTGGGGGGGCGTTTCTCTTTGAAGGCGCGCGGGCCTTCCCGAGCGTCGCGAGTGGCAAAGACCGGCATGCCAAGTTCACGTTCGCGTTGCAAGGCGGCCTCTTCATCCAGGCCAAGGCAGGCTCGTGCGGAAGCACGCACGGCTTTCACGGCCAGAGGGCCGTTGGCGGCGATTTGGTCGGCCAGCGACAGCGATTGCGAAAGAACCTCCGCGGCAGGCACTACCCGGTTGACGAAACCCAACTCATAGGCACGCTGCGCGGAAATAGACTGGCCGGTCAGCAGGATCTCCATGGCAGCCGCCTGGGGAATCTGGCGTGGCAATCGCGCGGTCGAGCCGCCGATGGGAAACAGTCCCCAGACCACTTCGCGCAAAGCGAACGTGGCGGAAGTCGAGGCAACGCGCAGATCGCAGGCCACTGCCAATTCCATGCCACCGGCAAGCGCCGCGCCGTTGATGGCCGCAATCACCGGTTTTTCGGTGTCGAAATTGCGTAGCGCGCCACGCATGGCCAGGGTGGGGTCGGCCACGACTCGGTGATCCCAATCGTCTTCGGGCGCGCGGGCCCCGGTAATCAGTGGAATCAGTCGCGCCAGGTCGGCGCCTGAGCAGAAAGTGCTATCGCCCGACCCGGTCAGCACGGCCACGCGAATTTCAGGTGTGTCGCGTACCTGTTGCCAAATATCGGCCAAGCGTACGGCCACTTCGGGGCTGATCGCGTTGTGGGCTTCCGGACGGTTGAGGGTAACCAGGGCCACGTGCCCTCGCTGTTCGAACAAGACGGCCGACATGGGAAGCCTTTGCCGAATGGTGTAGCAGCCAGGCCGGTCCATGCCAGACCTGGGGTGCAGACGTGAGGGGGCCGGGCGCGCACCTGGGGGACCGCTGGCGGCCAATGAAATGATACCGACTTGGAAAAATGGCGTGCAGCGAGCCTGCCGGGAACGCTCCTGGCGGGTGGGCAAACTCTGCCTGGACGCGCAGCAGCAGCGGTGCCAAGCGACGGAAAACTCGCGCCGGCCTACTTGGCCGATCGACGATATAAACTGTTATTTAGAAACATTTTATGTCCGCGTTCTCGCACGAATTGTGGACCTGGTACGACAATTGCAGCGGTTGCTGATTCCAGTCGCACTGGATAGGTCAGTCGACAATGGCACACCTCCTGGCGTCGCGTGCGATGCAGCCTTTGGAATATGAATCGAGAGACAGTTTCGACGAGTTTGTCGATGCCCAGGGGCGCGCGCGCGGACGGTCCGAGTTGGTGATGCAGCGTCTGGTGTCGCTACCCGCCGGAGAACTGTCTCGGCGACAGCGTGCTGCCGAGGCCATGTTAAGAAACCTGGGCATTACGTTCGCGGTCTATGGTCACGAGCAGGGGGCGGAAAAAGTCTGGCCGTTCGACGTGTTGCCCCGCATAGTCGAATGGGACGAGTGGCAGACGATCGAGCGTGGCCTGCAACAGCGGATCCGCGCGCTCAACCTGTTTTTGGAGGATATCTATAACGAACATCGGATTCTGAAAAGCGGTATCATCCCGCGCGACCTGGTACTGATGGCCAAGACGTTTCGCGCTGCGTGCATTGGCCAGCGCCCCCCCAATGGCGTGTGGTGTCACGTGACCGGTACCGATTTGGTGCGCGATCGCGATGGCACCTTCTACGTGCTAGAAGACAACCTTCGTTGCCCTTCAGGCGTGTCGTACGTGCTAGAGAACCGCGAGGTAATGAAGCGCACCTTTCCTCAGGTGTTTGGTGGGATGCAGGTCTACTCTGTCGAGAATTATCCGGAGCGGTTGCTGGCCTCGCTGCAAAGCTGCGCGCCAGAGGGCGTTGGCACGCCGACCGTGGTGGTGCTGACGCCGGGACCATACAACTCGGCCTATTTTGAACACTCGTTTCTCGCGCGGAAAATGGGCGTCGAGCTGGTGCAAGGCAGCGATCTGGTAACGTCG
>CAYSXM010000138.1:0-8670 GCA_964434905.1 uncultured Pirellulales bacterium
CGGCGCCGAGTACCAGCGGCGGCCAGGCCAACTCGCCCCGCACCGCGATCCAGGCGGCCACGGGCGCCAGCATCAAGGCGGCGCCCAACCAAAAATGCACCAGCCAGGTAAAACGTTTCGCAAAGCTATAGCCCGCCAGAAACGCCAGCACCGGCAAAGCCAGTCGCAAGGGCCAGCGATTGGGCCAAAACAGCAAGGTGCCTGCCACGAACAACAGGGCGTTGGCGACGGCAAACGCGGCGACGGCGCTGAACGACAGCAAACCGGCCGGCAGGTGGCGTCCGCGCGTGCGAGGGTTTTCAGCGTCGAATTGGCGGTCGGCCAATCGATTGACCGACATCGCCACGCCGCGCGCAAACACCAAACAGACAATCACACCCACCAGTTCGCGCCAGCGCCAGGCGACGGGTGGTTGAGCCTGTGCATTCTGGGCCCACGCCATCAGTGCCGACGACAGTGCGAACGGCAGCGCGAACACGGTGTGGCTGAAGCGAATCAGTTCCAGCAGTCGCGTGGTGCCGGTCCAGAACGGAGAACTCACGACGGTTCTCCCCAGCGGCGTACCAACTGGTGGGTCACGCCCAACTGATCGCAAACCCTGGCGACGATGAAATCGACCAGATCGACCAACCGCGAGACGCCGTGATACCAGCCGGGCATGGCGGGCAGCACGACTGACCCGGCCGTGGCGCAGCGCGCCATGTTTTCCAGTTGAATCGCCGACAAAGGCGTCTCGCGAGGTACGAGAATCAGCCGGCGGCGCTCTTTTAGATGGACATCGGCGGCGCGCTGGATCAGGTTGCCGGAACTGCCGTGAGCGATGGCGCTAACCGTGGCGCCGGAACACGGCGCGATGACCATGCCTTGGGTCAGAAACGATCCGCTGGCAATCGGCGCGAGTAGATTTTGATAGTGGTGGTAGATGAGGCGCTGGCTCCATTGCACGACGCTTGTGGTTTCCCCAGCGGCGTGCCGAACGAAGCTTGTCGGGGAAGTTGCGCCGCCGTGCTGGTAAATCCACTGGCATCCGGCCAACAGCGCCTGGACGTCAAAACGATCGGCCTCGAGGGGCACGTTCAGGCCCAACTCGGTGGCCAAGACCGCCTGGCCGGCGGGACTGATCGACAGGTGTACCTGGTGACCGGCGGCCAACAAGACTTCCAACAGGCGCAGCGAATAGACGGCGCCGCTGCCACCGGTGATTGCCAGCACGAAACCTGGATTCATTTGCGGCCGACGTACAAAGTAGCGACACCCAATGTCAACGGCACGATGGTCACGCTGGTCAAGCCGACGGCACGCATGCGCGCGGCCAGGGCCTCGCCGTGGGGAAACTCCTGCACGCTTTGCGGCAGGTAATTGTAGGCACTCTGTCGATTGCGGGCCAACGCCTGGCCGATGCGGGGCAAGACCCGCAGGAAATACCAGTTGTATATTTGTCGCAGGGGCCAACGGGTGGGCAAGGAAAATTCGAGCACCACGACCTTGCCACCGGGGCGACAGACCCTGGCCATTTCGGCCAGGCCGCGGTTGGTGTCGGCGACGTTGCGCAGTCCAAATGCCACACTGACGAGTTGGAACTGTTCGTTGCCAAAGGGCAGGTGCTGCGCATCGGCCTCGACGAACGCGACCCCCACGGCGGCGCCCTTGCGGCGCGCGATGGTGAGCATGGGTCGACAGAAGTCGGCCCCCACCACGGACACCTGGCCGGCAGAAGCGCGGTGATAGGCCCAGGCCAGGTCTCCGGTGCCGGTACACAAATCGAGTACGGGCCCTGGGCCATCGGCCGGTGCGTGGCGCACGGCTTGCCGGCGCCACCAGCGATCGACGTTGAGCGACAAGAGGTGATTCAGCAGATCGTAGCGCGGCGCGATTTCGCCAAACATTTCGCGCACCCGGTCATGGCTTTTGTCGACAGTCATTGCAATTCGCGTTTCCACCTCCCGCAGGCCGGGTTCAACGAGTTTTCCGGCCATGAGTGCGCGTCGTGGATGCCCACGTCGGTCGGAGGGGGGCCAGGGACTGTGCAGAATTCTAATCGCAATTGGCGGGCCGACAATTCACGATTCGCGGTGCGGGGGCGAATTATGGCGCTCGGGGGCTGTGCGGTGCGAGGGCTGCGTGGCAGAATCGCCCTAGGGCCTGACTGTAAACATCGGGGTCTTGGCGTGCGCGGAGCACTGGCGCCTTGTGCAAGGTGTGGTCCGCAATGCCGCGCCCCTGGGATTCCGCGAGCCCGAGAGATCTCGTTCTAATGAACGCACCTACGTTGCATGTCGGCCTGCTGCCGGCATTGGTTCATCCAGACGAGGTGCCCGAGGCCCTGGTAGTGGTCATCGACGTTTTACGTGCGTCGACCACGATGATTGAAGCCTTGGCGCACGGCGCACGCGAGGTAATTACCCGGGGCGATGTGGAGTCGGCGCTGCGGCAGGCAGCTAAATTCCCCAGGGGCCAGGTGGTGCTAGGGGGCGAGCGCGGCGGCGTGGCCCCGGCGGGATTCGATCTGGGCAATTCGCCCAGCGAATATACGCCGCAGGCCGTCGCGGGGCGCAGCGTGGTCTTTACCACGACCAACGGAACGGCGGCGCTCGAGCGCGCGCGTACCGCCGGGCGGGTGGTCGTGGGAGGTTTTGTGAACCTTTCGGCCTGCGTGGCAGAACTGGCTAGCGCGGACAAAACGCTGCTGATGTGCGCAGGCACCGACGGCGCCATCACCCGGGAAGACGTCTTGTTGGCCGGGGCGGTGGCGCATCGGCTATGCAGTGGGGGACGCCGGTGGCAGCTTAGCGACGCGGCGCGCCTGGCTCAGGCGGCCTGGCTCGGCACGGGGTTGGAAAGCATTGTTCGTCAAGATCCGGCATCGGCAGTGGTCCGCCTGGCGGCGGAATTGGCCGATAGCCAAGGAGGCCGAAATCTGGCGGCCTTGGGTCTAGAACGCGACCTTTCGACCGCCGCGCATCTGGATCGTTGGTCGTTGGTGCCTGGCTGGAACGCGGACGATTCGACGCTGCGGCTGGCATAGGAGCCCGTTGAAGCATTCGGCGCGCCTGCGACGGCCCCTGGGTGCGATGGCAAACTAGCGACGTAAGTCGTTGTCTTGTGAGCCGGGCGGAACTGGGTTCCGCACTTGGCGAGGTTGAAAAATGCCACGATGGCATTTTTCAATGGTCTGATAGACCGACGCCCGTGCTGGTCGGTACACTGGTCGCTCTACCACCTCGAATGATTCATGTGCCAATCTACCGCGGAGCCGAACGTGTTGCGTTCGCGGTGTCAGTCGGCCATGGCCCCGGACCTACTCATTCACCAAGACGCTCCAGAGCACTTGCAAAGCCCGTGGCACACAATCGCCCATGGCACCCGATCGCGGTTGTCGTGGCAGCCACAACACTTTCAATTCGTTGCGACGAAGTTCATGAACCATCCAGATTGACGCAACGGCGCGGGTCTCGCCGGATGCCGGTCGAATTATTTCTCAGGGAGCGTGCCACGCTATGGAGATGGAAAAACTGGTCTCGCTGTGTAAACGGCGAGGCTTTCTGTTTCAGTCGAGCGAAATCTACGGGGGTCTGAATGGCTTCTGGGATTACGGGCCGTTGGGCGTCGAACTGAAACGCAATGTCAAAGAGAGCTGGTGGCGCGACATGGTGACAGGTCACGACGACCTTTCCGCACCCGCAGGAGCGCCCGAGGCATATGAAATGGTGGGGCTCGACTCGACCATCATCATGCACCCCCAGGTCTGGAAGTGCTCGGGCCATTACGACTTATTTCACGACTTCATGGTCGACTGCCGGGAGTCGAAAAAACGCTATCGTCACGACCAGGTGCGGGGCCGGTGGGTCGATTTTCAGACGAACCAGGTGTTCGTGGCGACCCAAGAAGGGGGCGAGCCGGGGCTGGCGGAAACGGAACAGCGGGCACTCAAGTTTTTCAACCTGCGTGGCAAGGACGCCGAGCGACTCACTTGGCACGGGGACCTGGTCTCGCTTACGTCGGTGGAGGAATTCTCTCGAGTGCTAGGTCCGGATGCCAAAACGTTGGGCACGCTGACGGCACCGCGCGAGTTCAACCTGATGTTCAAAACCTATGTGGGGGCGCTGAGTGGCGAGGAGGGCGCGGCGTTCTTGCGTCCGGAAACCGCGCAAGGCATCTTCATCAACTTCAAGAACGTGTTGGACAGCACACGGGTACGGTTGCCGTTTGGAATTGCCCAAGCAGGTAAAAGCTTTCGCAACGAGATAACACCACGGAATTTTACCTTCCGATCGCGAGAATTTGAGCAGATGGAGATCGAGTTTTTCTGCCATCCCCAATCGTCGGCCGATTGGTATCGGTACTGGCGCGATCGGCGCTATCGCTGGTATCTCGAACTGGGGCTCGCGGGCGATCGGCTACGATTGCGGGAGCACGACCACGATGAGCTGAGCCACTATTCTTGTGGTACGGCCGATATTGAATATGCGTTTCCATTTTTGCCACCTGGCGAGTTTGGAGAATTGGAGGGGATCGCACACCGCGGCGATTTCGACTTGCGCAGTCACATGCAAGGCAAACTGGTGCGCCAGGGAGACGAATTGGTGGTGGAAACCACCGCCGACGGCAAGCCGCGCCACAAGGGCAGCGGCAAGGACCTGTCGTATTTCGACGATCAAACTCGCGAGCGCTACGTGCCGCACGTGATCGAGCCGTCGGCCGGGGCAGATCGTGCCACCTTGGCCTTTTTGTGCCAGGCTTATAGCGAGGACCAGGTGCCCGACGAGAATGGAAAACCGTCGGAGCGGGTCGTCTTGCGGTTCCACCCCCGGTTGGCGCCGGTCAAGGCAGCGGTGTTTCCCCTGGTGAAAAAAGATGGCATGCCTGAAGTGGCGCAGGAGATTTACCGGGCGATCAAGCCGCGACATGCAGTGTTTTACGACGAGAAGGGCGCGGTGGGTAAACGCTATCGCCGACAGGACGAAATTGGGACGCCGTTTTGTATTACCGTCGACGGCCAGACCCTGACCGATCGTAGCGTGACTTTTCGCGATCGCGACAGTTTGCGCCAGTGGCGCGTGCAAGTGGATGACTGCGTGGACGAATTGGGGCGGCTGCTACGTGGCGAGGCGCCGAGCGCATGAGCATGGGCGCACTTGCACACAGCGCGATCGTGCCACGCTAGCGATCGAAAGGGCTAGGTTGCGATTCGAATTCGTCGAGGTCTTCCTCGGAATATCCGAAATGGTGCGCCAGTTCGTGAAGTAGCGTACGGCGCACTTCGTAGGCGATTTCGGCTTCGCTGCGGCAGATGCGTTCGATCGACCGCTGGAAGAGCACAATGCGGTTTGGATAGCGAACGCCGAATTCTTGGTCGGGCAGCGCCTGTCCTAGGAAGATGCCCAGTAGGTCGGTGGGAGCGCCAGCGTGTTGGAGACCAGCCAGCAATTGAGGGCTGGGCCGATCCTCGACGTCGACGGGAACGTTTTCCAGGTGCCGGCGGAACTCATCGGGCAACGCTTCGAGCACGGCGGTAACCAGGTTGCAGAAGGCCGCGAGTGATAGGTGGGGACGGGCCATCGCGTTGTGCCATGGTGTTGGGCAAGATTCGGAACGCGCGCCGCGGAGCAATGACCGCCTCGCATGCCGGGTGGCGACCGTGATCGCATCCTAGCCGGCGCGTCGAATTCTTTTGGCGGGCTGCTAGCCGAAAAGTTCCTTGATCGGCTGACCGAAGTAGATCTGGTGAGGGCGATCGAGCGCGTCGTGCCACACGGCGGTGGATGGTATGCCTAACGAATGGTAGATCGTGGCCGCCAGATTCTCGGGAGACTGGGGGTTGGCTGCGGGAAAAGCGCCTAAGCGATCGGATTTGCCGACGACCATGCCGCCTTGCACTCCACCGCCGGCCAAGAACACCGACTGCACAGCACCCCAATGGTCGCGGCCGGCCAATTTGACGCCGGGCAAGGTCGAGATCTTCGGAGTGCGGCCAAACTCGCCGGCCATCACGATCAGCGTCTCATCCAGTTCGCCCGAAGCTGCCAGATCGTCGATCAGGGCGGAAACACCGCGATCGGTGGGAGGCAGTAAGAAGTCCTTGAGGTTGGGAAACGCGGCTTGGTGAGTATCCCACGATTCGTTGTTGCCCAGGTTGACCTGCACCAGGTTCACGCCTGCGGCCACCAGCCGGCGAGCCATCAGCAGCGACCAACCAAAGGCGTTACGACCGTAACGGTCGAGCAGGCTGGGGTCGGCACGCGCGACGTCGATAGCCTGGCGAACTTGGCCATCGGCCAAGAGCGACACTGCCTGTTGCCGACGGAGGTCGAAGCGCTCGACCTCTGCCGCGCGTTCCAGCGCGTGGCGCTGGTGGTCGAGCTGCTGCAAGAGTGTCAGGCGGTTGCCCAGGCGCTGTGGGGACAGACCCGGGGGCATGATCAGGCAGGGTGCCTCGAAAGAAATCGTGGCGGGGTTCTCGGCGCCGCGTTCGTGGTGAAAACCGAACTCAGGATAAGCGCCGTAGCTTTGGCCGTTGAAGGGCGACGCGGGAATCAGCCAGGGGTCGCGGTGGCTACCCATCTGGCCGGCAAACTGCCCGGGAAGGACTCTCCCCGTGCGGTGAATCAGTGGTTCGGGCAAGACGACGGCTGGTGGCAGGTTGTTGCGCGGCGCAGTGACAGCGCCGGCCACGGCGGCGATGGCCGGCCAATCGGTTGGCAACGGGCGAACAGGGTCGAAGGGAGTGGGCAATTCGCTCCGGCCAGTCAGCATGATGTGATGGCCCTGTGAGTGATCGTTGGAGCGATGCGTCAACGATCGCACCAAGGCCCACTGGTTGCTGCGCGCGGCCAGCATCGGCAGATGCTCGCTGACGAGTACACCGGGCGTGCGGGTTGCAATCGGCGCGAACTCGCCCCGCACGCTGTCAGGTGCTTCGGGTTTGGGGTCGAAGCTCTCATGTTGGGCCAGACCGCCCGACAGAAAAATATAGATGACGCCCCGTGCTCGGGGGGCCAGGGGTGGGGTGCCCGGCGCGGCAGCAGAGCGCAGTGCCGCGAGATGATTCGTGCCCAGGCCCAACAGACCCACGGCGCCTGCCTGGACCAGGCCGCGGCGGGTCCATCGCGGGTGTTGGACCAAGAGGGACATGGGGTCAACCTCGAACATTGCCGAGCCCGCAGGGCGCGCCGACGAACCAAGCAGGGCGGCACCTCAGTGCATGAGGCGAGACTAACCCGCCGACGGCTGTTCGGCAAGCAGATCGTGGCGGCCGCCGGCGTGGCTCGGGCGCAAACCACCCCCCAGGCGGCGCGCCGTTGGGCGCTTCACCAAGCCAGGGGGCCGCTATTCGGAGGGAGAATGAAACGGGGGCTATAGCTGACTCTTCAGGGCAGTCAAGGCGGCGTCGTAGTTCGGCTCTTGTGCCACTTCCTTGACAGTTTCCGCGTAGACCACTTTGCCGTCTTTGTCGAGCACAAACGTGCCGCGAGCCAGAATCTTCAGCTCTTCGATCAGCATGCCCCAGTTGTTGCCAAACGATCGGTCCTGATAGTCACTCGCCGAAACCAGGTGCGTAATGTTTTCCGCGCCGCAAAAGCGATTCATCGCGAACGGCAAGTCCAGGCTGACCGTCAGCGCATTGATTCGATCGCCCAGGGCTCCTAGTTGCTCGTTGAACACCTTGGTTTGCTTTTGACAAACCGGAGTGTCGAGCGACGGCACGACGCTGATCATGGTGGGCTTGCCGCGCAGGTCGCTAGGTTTCCAGGCACGCATCTGGCCGTCTTTGAAGGTGTGCAGCGTGAAATCGGGCGCCGCTTGGCCGACCTTGACCTCTTGGCCGGCCAATGTCATCGGATTGCCCTTGAAAGTCACCACGCCCGAACGTCCCATGCTTGCATCCCCACGTGAGAGTAAATAACCGGCCACAGTTTCCCCGTGCACCGGCACGGGAGCCCGCTGCCTGCGGGCCATGGTTTGACTGCGCGTAGTATGGACATTCTGTCGTGGGGTTCAAGGGGCCACCCATCGCCAGGGGTGAGCACAAGCCCATGCCTTGGCAGCAACGGTCAAGGGTTACCAGCGGGTTTAAGCGAGAATCAGGGGTAAATACCAAGGGCCGGATCCGAAATTCTGGTTCGCAACCGGCGATGTCCGGGTGCAGTGGTTCTCCCAGGTTTGGGGTATTGGCACGGTCGGCCGCAGCAAACTTGCTATTCTCGCGCGCCGATCGGTGCGGTCAGCGGCCAATCTGGGCGTTCGGACGCCGGAAATTGGCTGACAAAGTAGGCTTGAATCGAGCACCGAATTGGCGGACAGAAGTCCACCCAAAATTGGTGCACGCCGGGTTTCGTTGGAGCTTGGCTAAACGACGTGGCAGGCAGCGTTTGACGGAGCCCTGTGACGGATGCTCTTGCTGTTGATTACAACTGCCGTATTGGTGAATTTGGGGTTGGGCTATGCGCTGGCGGTGGCCCTGAAATCGACTTCGGCGGCGCAGGCAACCCCACCCGACGACTCGGAACCGGTCCCCGAAGCCGACATTTAAGTCGGATGGGTGCCGACATTCAGGTCGGACGGGTTCTGAGCACGCGACCGCGAAGCGGAGATCGTCGGCTCGGTTCTGTCGAACTGTGTTCTGCCCGCTTCGTAGCTGCTCTCACACGCTTCGAGAGCCAGGGGCAAAGT
>CAYSXM010000139.1:0-8567 GCA_964434905.1 uncultured Pirellulales bacterium
CTGCTCGCCGCTCTGAAGGAAGTCCTGCCTGCGAGGCAGGTTTCCTTGCCCATCTACTGGGGCAACCGCAACTGGCATCCCCTGTTGCCAGACACGCTGCGCCGCATGCAAGCCGATGGCGTACGCCGTGCGCTGGCCTATGTCACTTCGGCTTTTAGTTCCTATTCGGGTTGCAGGCAGTACCTGGAAAACATTGAAGCAGCACAGGCGGAAATTGGATCCGACGCCCCGCGGGTCGACAAATTGCGCGCGTTCTACAATCACCCAGGTTTCTTGGGCGCCGTGGTGGCGCGTGTGCGCGAAGCCCTGGGGGATTTGACCGCAGAGCGCTGGCGGTCGGCTCGATGGGCCTTCACCGCGCACAGCATTCCTACCAGCATGGCCGAGGCCTGCGTCTACGAATCTCAACTGCGCGAGGCGGCATCGTTGGTGGCCGAGCAAATCGGAGAGCCCACGTGGGATCTGGTGTTCCAAAGCCGCAGCGGCCCGCCCAGTCAACCTTGGCTAGAACCAGATATCGGTACCTGGTTGCGCCAGATGGCCGCCGATCAAGTGCGCGAGGTGGTACTGGTTCCGCTGGGCTTCTTGAGCGATCACATGGAAGTGCTGTACGACCTGGATTACGAAGCCCGCGCCCTGGCCGAGCAGTTGGGGCTGGGCTTCACGCGCGTGGCGACCGTGGGAGACCACCCGCGGTTTGTCGAGATGATTGCCGACCTGATCGCAGAGCGTCTGACGCCCGGAGCGTTTCGGCCGTCGCTGGGCTCAACCGGACCACCGCCCGACATTTGTCCGCTCGCGTGTTGCCCACGTCCAACGAGGCCCGCGCCCGGCGAAGTTTCCAGACCGAGCGTTGGACCCTGAATAATCTCGGTTGTCCTGCCTGAGTGCATTTCGTGCGGCGCGCCGCGACTCACCCTGCGCTGGGCAGCATTCCGGCGGCCAGCGCGAATTCGGGGCGATCGGTAATCACGCCGTCGACCTCTAACTCGCGACAGCCGTAGTGATCGGCCGGCGTTTCCAGGCCATACACCAGGCTACGCACCCCGTGGCGGCGTGCACGGTTAACGGTTCCCCGATCGAGGCACTCGTATTTCCAGACGATGGTGCGCACCTGGCCGGCACGCTGCCACCAGCCTGCGGCATCGTGGGCGACATCGAGTGGCCGATGCGCCACCAAGAAGCCGCAATCGACATCGACCGCTTGCCGCGCGCGATCCACCACATCGTGCCAGAACGAGGTGATGAGAAATCGGTGTGTCGCGCGCCGACGGCGAACGATTTCCAAGGTTCCCTCGAGTGCCTCGGGCGTTTTCACTTCCAGGTTCCAAAACCCCGTCGTCCACACTTCGAGGGCTTCTTCCAGCGTCGGCGTGGTATAGCCCACCTGCCGGCAGAGTTCGTCACGCGTGAGTGCGGCGACCGATTGGCCGCCGGGCGCGTGGCGGTCGTGGAACAGCACCAACTGTCCGTCGGCCGACAGTCGAATGTCGGTTTCGATCCCATCGAGCCGCAGCGCCCGCGCAGCATCGAATGCGGCCAGCGTGTTTTCCGGATGTTCGACGTGGTATCCACGGTGGCTTAGCAACAGCATGACAACGACGCTCCGCGGGCCGAAGTTCTGGTAATGTGCGACGTGGGGGGTGGCAGGCAGATGCAGCAGGCAATGAAGTTCACGTGCGTTCCAGCACCGAGGAATCTTACGTTACGTCGATGGGTCTGCGCAAGGCCAACAGCCCCCTGGTTTGCTACGGCGGGACCGGCAGCCTAGATTCAATGGGAGCAGATCGCGTGCCGTGCCCCTGTCGGAGCCGGGCGATTTGTCTGCCCCCAAGTCCGGCCCCATGTTGCCCACTCGCTCCCAAATGTCGCGCGTCGCACGGGAAGCGGGTTTCGGCGCTGCGGCTACCGGCCGGTATTCAAGGCGGCGCGCGCTGCAAGTCGGCGGGTTGGGTTTGGCGGGGCTGTCGCTGCCAAGTTTATTGCGCGCGGAATCGACGGGCGATTTAATCGCGCCACGGGCCGATGCGTGCATCATCCTGTTCCTTAACGGTGGTCCCAGCCACCTGGACATGTGGGATTTAAAACCGCAGGCACCCGATGGTGTGCGTGGCGAATTCCAGGGAATCGCCAGCAGCTTGCCCGGTGTCGACGTTTGCGAGCATCTGCCAGGCCTGGCGCGACAGATGCACCGGACGACCTTGATCCGCTCGCTGCACCACGGCGTGAACAACGCGCATGCGGCGGCCGTTTATGTAGCGTTGACGGGGCACGATCGCGGCGAGCAAGGAGGCGGCGCGCGGCCCACCGACAACCCCTCGCCGGGTTCGGTGCTGGCCAAGTTACGCCCGCCCGCGCGGGTCGTGGTGCCGCACGTCACGCTGCCGTATATCACGAAGGAAGGTGCCGGAGGGCCACCACAACCCGGCTTCTTTGGCGGATACCTGGGGGGTGCCTATGACCCGCTATTCGTGCTGCGAGATCCGAATGCCAGCGACTTTGCCGTGCCCGAGTTGAGCTTGCTGGCCGATGTCTCTGCCGCACGGTTGGCCGATCGCCGATCGCTGTTTGGTTTGCTCGATCACGCCCGTCGCGAGTTGGAATCGCGCTCGGCACTGGCAGCCATGGATGCGTTTCAACTGCGCGCACTCGACCTGCTGACGACCAACGAAGCGCGGCACGCTTTCGACCTGGGCTCCGAACCACCCTCCGCGCGCGATCGCTATGGCCGCAACATTTACGGTCAAAGCGTGCTGTTGGCGCGGCGGCTGGTCGAGGCCGGCACGCGTCTGGTAACGGTCTCTTGGGCACCCGACGCCAATGCCACCTGGGACACGCACGGGGGCAACTTCAAGAAACTCAAGGGAACACTGTTGCCGCAGTTCGACGCGGCTTATTCGGCACTGTTAACCGATTTGGCCGAGCGGGGACTGCTAGAGCGCACGGTCGTGGCGGTGCTAGGCGATTTTGGCCGAACGCCCAAGATCAACCAACAAGACGGCGGTCGCGATCACTGGAACTATTGCTATAGCCTGCTGCTGGCCGGGGGTGGCTTCCGTGCCGGACACGTTCACGGAGCCAGCGACAAGCTGGGGGCCTTTCCGGCAGACTCGCCGCTGACCCCCGGCGATCTGATTTCCACGCTCTACCATGCATTGGGCATTCCGCACGATTCTGAATTGCGCGACGCACTGGGACGGCCCCACCGCTTGGTGCCGGCCGGGGAAGTGGTGACGTCGCTGTTGGCCTAAGATTCGCCCCGCGGGACGACACGCCGACGGAAAAATTCACCTGGTTTTCCCAGCTTGACGCACTTGCGGCTCGATCGTGTCGTCGGGCTGTTCCGTGGGCACGGGTTGTGCCGATTGTTCTAACGAGCACGCGCCGCATGGCCGCTTTAGTCGACCCTGTCGTCGGTCCTGGCAGCCGCCGTACATTCGGGTTGCGATCGCATGGCGATTGGGCCTGCCGCTGGTTCCGCAATCACACCTTGTTGGCACTCGGTACCGCCCGATGTCGATTATTTGGCCACGCACGGTTTGGACTACTCTGCGCGGTGCGCTATTGGCCTGGGCCAATCGGCACTCGGCAGCCATCTGGTTTCTGGTGGTGATCGGCGAAATGCTGGCGGTGGGTTGGCTGTTGGCGTGCGCGTCGACAGCCCGCGGAGACCAGCCCTCGACCGGAGCATACTTGTTGCCGGGTGGCAATTTGCCGGGCAGCACGCCGGACGCCGTCGACGCCAACACCTGGTCGTGGCAGACCACGGCCGAGTCGTTGGAGCATCTTCCTGAATCGTCGGAAGATCCTTGGTCACTCGACACGGCGAACTCCGTCGACCTATCCCCCAGCCCGGCCGAAGGGTTATCGCCCGGTGGTAGCTTGTCTGCCGTCGACGGCCGCTCGCCAAGCGAACCGTGGACCTGGCAGGTCATGCCTGCGGGGTTGATTTATCGCTCGTATCTGGCCGGCAGTTGGGAACCTCGCCTGCGTTCGGAATGGAATTATCTGCAAGATCATGGCTGGGTCTGGGATCTCACGCTCGGAGGCCGCCAAGGTCTGATTCGCTACGGTACAGAAGGCCAATTCCAGCCTGAAGGCTGGCAACTCGATCTCGAGGGCGCGGCGATCACGCGGATCGATTTTGAAAACCAGCGCGACGTGTGGGCCACCGACTATCGGGCGGGCGTGCCCCTGACCTATGGCCGTGGTCGCCACGCGACCAAACTGGCCGGCTATCACCTGAGTTCGCACTTGGGTGACGAATTCGTACAGAAAAACCCGGGGTTTCCTCGCATCAACTATGCACGCAATGTGCTGGTGTGGGGGCAAAGTTACTTTGCCTCGCCCGATCTGCGATTGTATGGCGAAACGGGCTGGGCCTTCACTGCCGATGGCGGATCGAAGCCGTGGGAGTTTCAGTTTGGTGCCGACTTCGCGCCCGCACGGCCGACCGGTAGTCGCGGCGCGCCGTTCATGGCATTCAACGGCCACTTGCGCCAGGAACTGAATTTCAGTGGCAACCTGGTGGCCCAGGCCGGCTGGATGTGGCGCGGTGCCGTCGCGGGCCGGCTGCTGCGGATGGGGCTGAACTATTACAATGGCAAGAGTCGCCAGTTGTCACTGTTTCAATACTTTGAACAGCAACTGGGGATGGGCATTTGGTGCGATTTCTAGCCGCGCGTGTTTCGCCAGGCCCAGCACGCTCGCAAGACTAGCCGCGCGCACGCCGGCGCCACCAACCGCATAGCACCGTCGCCACCAGCGCTAACGACCAACTGCGGGGTTCGGGCACGCCCACGAAATATCGGCTGGCCAAGGCATAGGCATCTTGACCGATCTCGGAGCCCAAGCGGCGCCCCGCCAGATCGTCGATGGACACGTGGATTCCACCCCACAAGCGCGATTGGCCCGCCTGGTCGGCCGCATCGTAGTAACTGGCCCACTCGAGCGTGATCGCCTTGGTCGGACCACGCTCAAAATCGAGCTCGCCGGGCAACACCGTGAACTGGCCCAGCCCTCCAGGAAAATATGGGCTGCCTGTAAACGCGGTCAAAACCTCGGCCGCCGAACGGCTGAACGTGCTGTGGCCCGAGATATAGCCCGGAAAGGCCGGCGTGACAAATGTGTTTGCTTGAAATGGCAGCCAGTTTTCGGCCAACATCCAGCCGGCGCCGGAAAACTGCGTGGCGGGGTTTGCCGGCTGACCCAACCAGGCGTTGATTGCAATTTGGCCGGCATGGTCGCGCAGGTCGAACAGCGGATCATTCGGATCGCTAATGCCCGCCGGAATCACCTCGACCAGGCCCGGTTCCAAGGGCAGTCCTTGCGGGTTGTACGACGGTCCGTTGGGGTCCGAGCTTTGCCCCAGAGAACCCATGTAGCGGATCATCGATACCGGGCGCACTCCGTCGTAGGCGTTTTTCAAGCCCCAGGCGGTTATCGCGGCGTCATGTACCGCGCCATTGAGCGCGAAATACAGTTTGACATCCCACTCCAGATCATCGACCACGGGACCGGTGCCACCGATCTGTTTGACGAATCCGGCGGAGTCACCGACCTGGTTGGCCAGCACATTCCAGTGGCCCGGGGGCGTTTCCGAGTGGGGACCATCGGCCCAGAATTCCGCTAGCACGCGGCCAAGATCGCCTTCTCGAACAACCTGCGGCACATAGGCCTGACCGGTCACGGGGTTCACGGCGTAGCCCTGCCCGTCGTTCGTGCCCAGAGTATTGTTGCCCAGCGCTGCCGGCGAGATGTCGAGCGTGCGCCCGGTAAACGGATCGAGCGAGCTGCTCTTGCGAATCACCTCCAGCACTTCCGCCTTGAACTGCGCGTCGTCGGCGCCGCCCAGTTGCGGCGGCGCGCCGGGATCGTGGTACAAAGCCTGGGGGTCGCTTCGCGTCAGGGCAAAGGGCGCCACGTTGTTCCAATGCGGGGTGATAAACGTTTGCACTTTGTCGGCCACGAGCCCGTTTTGAGTCACGGCGTAATCGAAAGCCAAGGGCTGCCAGTGGTTGGGATCGACCATGGTGGTGCCAGGCAATTTGACGATCAACGGCGCGTTGACCGGCAGGTAACCATTGGTGGCTTTGTAGTTATTGGCTTCGTTCGCGCCATCTTGCAGGCCGAACTCGATCACCCCTTGACCAATGCGGTTCCCCAGAGCGGCCGGACTGCTGCCTGCGGTGTCGTTGAACGTGCGATCGTAGCCCAACTGAGCCATCAGTTGATCGAGTTCCGCCAACGTGGTCGCCGCGCCGGGCGAATTTGCAAATCGATGGTGCAATACCCGGTACGCCGCAAAGCTGACGGCCTCGTCTCGGGCTGCCGGAATGTCGATGGCAGACGCCTTCTCTTGATCGAGGTAGCCTTGGGCCGTGGTACTGTAGGCCGCCCAGGCGTCGTACATCGCTATCGAGGTGTGAAACAGATTCCGTGCATGGACCGTGGGGCGCGGCGTGTCGCGGCGAATGGCATCCAGCATCGCGTCGTCCCACAGACGTGCCACGCTGGGGTCGGCCCAGACCACGCTGGAACTTGCTAGGCACAAACCGGCGACTAACCAGAGTCCCAGCAGTCGGCAAACGCGACGCATATTGCAGTCTCGTGAATTGAATGAAATGGAATGGAATCCTAGGGACGAAAGGTCATGAACTGTTTGTGAACGCCGCGCGGTCCGCGAAGTGGTGCAGACGCGACCAGCAACCCAGGGGCAGTTGCACCTGGCGACACCGGGCCTTGATCGGCACGCACACCAGAAGGTGCCCGTGGTGCCTAGACGGCGTGGGCTGCGGGGAATGGATCGCGGGGAATCGAACCGAAATTCAGGCAGTCGCGCCGGACCACGCCGAGACTCCACGAGTGCTAGATCGCACCTGCTCGCGGTTCAAAACGGCTCACCAGCGTTTCCTGCACGGAGAGGGCCCGAGCGCATGCCGGGCAGTGGTCTTGCCGCAATAAGATCGGCAATACGTCCATGGTAGACGAAAACCAGGGGCTGTCAAAAATCGATCGCCGCCGCAATGTGGCGCCGTTATCACTTGCCGCAGAGGGCTGACCTGTAGGCTATGCCTTCTTACCAATCTTTCGTGCCACAAAGGCCGCCATCGCGGCCCGCACCGGCTCCGAGCACCAGGCCGCGATCACGAGTTCGTCTGACGTCAGTTGTGCCGTGGCTTGTTCGACCAGCGGACGGCGCGCGGCCTGTTTGGTGGCCGCAAAGGCGCTGGGGTCGATCGTGGCCAATTCCTCGGCCACCTGCCAGGCGCGCGGAAGCAAGGCCTCGGCGGTGACCAACTCGTGACCAAAACCGCGCAAGTATGCCTCTTCGGCCGTCCAGGCTCTTCCGGTACAGACGGCCGTGGCGAAGTGAGGCGCCGGCAGGCCGAACCGCACGATTTCGAGCGCCCAAGCGGGAAACTGCACTCCTACCAGAACTTCAGTCAAGCCGATCTTGGCCGCACCGCGCACCACCAAGCTTTGGTCCGCCGCCAGCAGCATCACGGCTCCCCCGGCCAGCGCGTGCCCATTCACGGCCGCAACCACCGGCTTTGGAAACGTGGCCAGCCGCGCGAACATGTCCAACATGGCCGGCAAGAACGCGCGCACATACGCTGGCCCCCCGGCGAGCACTGCGGGTAGATCGACCCCCGCCGAAAATGCCGAACCTTGGCCAGTGAGGATCACCGCCCGAGTCGTGGCGTCTTGCTCCAAATCGCCGAAAGTGGCCAACAGCGCCTTGACAAACGATAGCTCCAGCGCGTTGCCCTTGCCGCGCGCCATGCGCACTAGTGTCACGTCTCCGCGAGTTTCTCGTTCCAGCATGCGGCGGACCTTTCCAAGATGAATTCTCTGGCCGGTGTACCGGTTCAATCGAGTCCGCAGACGGGGTTTACCGGCAATTTGCATCATAATGCATGGGCGGCGTACCCAGCGTTTTAGTACGAACGGCCTCTGGTCGCCACGTAGAATCAACCTGGGTCCTTTACCCCCATTCGACTTTTTTCGCTTGACAACCGAATCGCGTTTCGTAGCGTGAAGGCGCTGGCTGAAATTCGCCAATCTTCGGTCTGGGCGGCCAGCATCGGAGGAACGCTACTGGCACCCTTGGGGCGCCCGCCGCAGGTGGCACGATCTGTTGCCACACACCCAGGCGCGCCCTCGCCCCGCTCGTTGCCGCAGTCGTCGGCATCTTCCGCTTCAACGCAGGTGCCGTACTGTTCTTTGGGGTTCACATAGCTCGCCATGCACTGCGTGCCTGTTTCGGCACCGAGCGTGGCCAGGCGGGCCCTGGATGACCTGTCGTGCCAAAGGGTGGGTGGCTCTCGCGCTGGTTCGAGTGTGCGAGTTTCGACCTGACTATTCTTGGAGTCTCTACCATGAACGCGCGAACGATTCTCGGTTTGACCTTGGTAATCGCCTTGGCCTCGGCATCTTCGACCGTGTTGGCTCAAACCGGGCCTGCGGTGGGTGTCGAACCGATCAACAATCTGATTGTGGTCGACAATCAGCCTATCGACCTGTTCTTCCCGAATGAATTCGACCCCTTCCACCCCAAAGAACTG